>DASSAT010000095.1:0-8147 GCA_035699305.1 Fimbriiglobus sp.
GCCATCGCCAGAGCGTGTTCCAGGATCAGGGTCTGGAGCGGGGTATCCGCCCGGAACGTGCGGGCATGACGGTTCCTCCGGGGCACCACCGCCACACTACCCCGCACCGGCATCACCCACCACAATCAATTACTGCACCCACGAACTTCGACCGCCTGAGGGAGCTGGAGTGGCTGGTCGGGGAGTGGGCGAACGAGGCGGCGACGATCAGCGTCACCCTGTCCTGCCGGTGGGACAAGAACCGGAACTTCCTGGTCCACGATCAGACGGTGACGGTCGGCGGGAAGGACGCCGTCACGGTGACCAAGTACATCGGGTGGGACCCGGTCGAGGGCCGGATCCGGTCGTGGGTGTTCGACTCCGAGGGCGGGTTCGGCAGCGGGATGTGGTCCCGGTCCGGGAACGTGTGGACGGAGGAGGTCGAGTTCCGCAACCGGGTCGGGTCGGACGGGTCGGCCCGGAACCTCTGGCGGTTCGGGGACGACACCCACTTCGAGTGGAGGGCCGTGGACCGGGAGGTGGACGGCCAGCCGGTCGCGGACGCGGCGGTGAAGTTCGTCCGGAAGGTCTCCAAGTAACACCCCGGAGGACACCACCATGACGCGCTATCTACTGATACTGACCGTGGCCGCCGTAGCCGGGGTGCTTGTCGTGGAAGCCGACGCGGGCGTTGGACCTCGGGGCGGGGGCGGAGCCCGCGGCGGGGGCGGGGCTCGACCATCGATGGGCGCCCCGCAGCGGGCCCCTCCGCAGCGGCCAGGCGGCGGCGGAGCGCGGCCCGGGATGGGACCGGGCGGCGGCCGGCCGCAAGGGGCACAAGCCCGCCCGGGTGGGGCCGGGGCACGCCCGAACGTCGCCCAAAACCGTCCCCAGGCGAACCGCCCGGCCACGCCACAGTCGCGCCCGAACGTCGCCCAGAACCGGCCGGCCGGCGGTGGACCGAAGGCGGGCATGGGCCCGCAGAATCGGCCGAACGTCGCCCAGAACCGGTCGAACCGGCCCACGACCATGCCGGCGGAGCGGCCCAACGTTGCCCAGAACCGGCCCAACGTCGGCGGGGGGACGCGGCCCGGCTTCGGTCCGGGTGGTAGTACGAGGCCGGCCCAGCCGGTTGCGGGCGGGGGCATCACCGGCGACCGACCCGGAGCGGGCGGTGGCGGCGCCCAACGCCCGGGCATCGCGGACAACCGACCTGGCCCCGGTGGCAGCATCAACCGGCCCGGCATCGGCGATCGACCCGGTATCGGCGACCGGCCCGGTCCTGGCGGGATCGGTGACCGCACCGGCGATCAGATCGGCGACCGCGTCACCTCGATCGGGTCGGGCAACACGGCGGTCAACCGGCCGGAGGTGAACGTCAACAACGTCCGGGCGAACAACGTCCAGAACGTGTCGAACACATTCGCGCAGAGCAACCGGTTCGGGGCGGTGAACACCAACCCGTACGGCGGCGGGTACGGCAGATACGGGTGGAACACCGGCGGGAACTGGAACGGATACTACGGCGGGGCCGCCTGGAACGCCGGGTGGCGGTCCGGGTACTGGAGCGGGTACTTCAACCGCCCGGCTGGCTGGTACGCGACTGCCGCCCCGCTCGGGTGGCTGCCGTCGGTCGCGGCCGCGAGCTACGTGTACTCCAACCCGTACTACGCCGCCCCGGCGGTGAGCACGACCGTCATCGGGCAACCGGTCTACAACTACTCGCAGCCCATCGCGGCCCCGCCGGTCGAAGTGTCCGCCCCGGTGGACATCCCGGTGTCGATCACCGTCACCGCGCCGGAGACCTCAGCGGCACCGGCCCCGGAGGCGACAGCGGCGGCTGCGGCGACGACGGCGACGACGGCTGCCGCGCCGGTGGTAGACCAGCAGACCCAGGACGCGGTGAACACGGACTTCACCGCCGCGCGGGAGGCGTTCATGAAGGGCGACTACGCGGCTGCCCAGACGAACGCCGAGAAGGCGATTAAGGCATTCCCGAACGATCCGTCGCTGCACGAGTACCTGGGCTTGGTGCTGTTCGCCCGTGGGAAGTTCGGGGAGTCGGCCGGGGTGGTGTACGCCGTCCTCGCCGCCCAGCCCGGGTGGAGTTACGACGCGATGCGGGCCCTGTACCCGGACACGGAGACGTACACCCGGCAGCTGCGGGCGCTGGAATCCTACCAGAAGGGAAACCCCTCCCGCGGTGACGCCTGTTTCCTGCTGGCGTACCACTACCTGACATTGGAGTACAAGGACGCCGCGGTGGAGATGCTTCGCTTGGCCGTCAAGAACGAGCCGAAGGACGCGCTCTCGGCCGCGTTACTGAAGACCCTCACCGACCCGCCACCCGCGCCGCTGGCGGGGGACGGGTCGAAGTAGGGTCCGGCACCGCACCGTTAGGAAGTGTGCGGCCCGACGGTGCAGGGCCCAAGATGACCTCCCCTTGAACCGGCGAGTGAACGGTCCGCCGAGGAGTCTCACCATGAGTACACGAGTCTACTGGACGGCGATGGCGGTTAGTGGCGCCCTGATTACGGGAACGGCACACGCTCAGGACCCGGCCGAGATCCGATCGCGCGCCCGGGAACTCGTGAAGGCCCTCTCCGCCAGCGACGCTGAGGCCGTGGCCGCCTTCTGGACCCCCTCCGGCGAGTACGTCCGAGAGTCGGTCACCATCCGCGGGCGGGACAACGTACGCAAGGCCTACGCCGAGCACTTCAAGAAGAAGATGCGCGCCGGCCGGCTGGTCGTCACCGACGACGACGTCCGGTTCCTGTCCGACGCCGTGGCCGTCCACGAGGGCACCTTCACCATCGAGCGAGACAACCCGGCCGACAGCGTCCGCAGCAAGTTCAGCGTCCTGTACGTGAAGTCCGACGGCAAGTGGTACGTCGGGATGCTCCGCGAGGAGCCCGAAGGTCCGGCGGTCGCGGAGCTGGCCTGGTTGGTCGGCGACTGGACGTTCAAGGCGGGCGAGGGGGAGGGAACAATAACGGTTCAGTACACCCGGAAGAAGGCGTTCCTCCTCGTTCAGACCCGGACCAAGGAGGGGGACGACGAGGAGACCGCGACCCAGGTCATCGGGATCGACCCGGCCACGGGCAAGCTGAAGTCGTGGACGTTCGAGAGCGACGGCAGCATCGGCACGGCCGAGTGGGTTCGCACCGAGACGGGGTGGCTGGCCAGCGTCACGGCCACCACCTCGGACGGCGAGCCGGTCAAGGCCGTCACAACGATCACGTCTGCCGGCCGGGACTCGTTCGCGTTCCGGAGCACCGAGCGGACGGTGGGCGGCGAGAAGGCCCCCGACATTGGGCCGGTGACGGTCACGCGGGTGGTGGCGGGTAAGTAGCACACACCGGGAGTCACGACATGACACGGATTACGACCATCGCGCTGTTCACCTTCGCCGGTTCGCTGGTCACGGGGCCCGAGGCCGACGCGCAGGCCTATCGCGGGCGGGCGCGGACCGGCCACGTCGCGGTCGGGCCGATGGGCGGTGCCTCGGCCGGGCGGACACGCGCCGCTGTGAACTCGGGCCCGTTCGGCAGCTCGGCGATGAAGGCCCAAACCCGGACCAGGGTGACCCCGGGCGGGGCGACGATTCAGGCCGGCACCGCGGCCGGGGCCCGCTTTGGTCCGCTCGGGGCCGGCGCGGGACGGGCGAGCGGCGTGAAGGTGACGACCCCGGCCGGGCAGACCTATGCGCACGCCTCGAAGGGGCGGGTGGCGGCGGGGCCGGGCGGGGTCGCCGCGTCCGGCTCGTCCCGGGCTTCGACCTCCGGGCCGTTCGGATCCGCCGGTGCCGTGCGAGTTGGAGCCGTGGTCGGGCGATAAGCATCGCGGCGTTCAAGCATTCGTGTTCGGCCGAGCATGAGGGACCTGCCGCCGGGACCGCCACCGGCTGTTTCCGCCTCATCGCACGGGCTCCTGCCGCGTCGGGTCTTCGCCGAGGTCTCGACTACGCCCCGGAGGCCCCGCCAGCAGATCTCGTTCGGCGTTAAAGGGGATCCACCGAACTACCCCATCACAGCAACTGCCCGGCGAGCGCCCGGTGGATTAGCTCGCGGGCGTCATCCAGCAAGGGGACATTGTTCATGATCCAATGCATGTAGTCCGGGTCCTCCCGGGCGACCAGCGCTAGCGGTCGGCCCCAGTGTTTCCCGAAGGCAAGCTGTAATTCCCCGCTAGCACCCCGGGCGAACTTCCCGGCCACGTCAACCGGGACCAGAAGCCGGTGGAGCTCGGCCGGGGATGCCGGCAGCCCGTACCGCCCGACCTGGACGTCCAGGACTTCGAGCGTGTTGATTACGTCGGCAACGACCGAATGCGCGCCCACGGACGCCCGACCGAGGTAGAACAGCACCGCGTGGCCCAGGGTCCGGGGCTCCTGCCGGCGGAACACCACCAGGGGATCCACGACCGATCGGCCCCGGACCTTGAACCGCAGCCCGGCCCGAGCGAACTCCCCGGCCAGCATCGCCAGGTCGAACGGCGCGTTGTACGCCAGCAAATCGGCCCCGCTCAGGAACCTGTATAACTCCTGGGCGACGGCGCCGAACCATGGCTTGCCACGCACGTCCCAGTCGCTGATCCGGTGCACGGCCGATGCCTCGGCCGGAATCGGCACGCCGGGGTCGATCAGGGTGTAGAACCAGGAGGGCTGAGCCCCCGGCACCAGCCGCAGTACGGCCACTTCCACTACCCGAGCGCTGGTCGGATCGAGCCCGGTTGCCTCGACATCGACCACGCACAGCGGCCGGCCCGCGCGTAGTGGACGTTCCGTCGCTTCAGTTGTTCGATGACCCGGTCGTACCGGGCCGGGTCGATGAACGCCAGGTGTGGGCAGTGCCGCTCAAGCCGCTCCTCCGGCGGGGCCTTGACCGACTTGCGGCGGCCAGTCTTGTTGTGCCGCATGCTCATCATGGCGTTCCGGACCCGGACCCCCTTGAGGATCGGGTTGAAGACCAGGCGGGCGACCATCCGCCCGAGCCACCGCTCCACCCGGGCGTACGGCCCGGGCGGGATGCCCGCCGCGTTGAGCCAGTCGGCAACCTCCGCGAAGCTCGCCCCGTCCTCCAGTCGGCGGAACTTCTCGTCATAGACCGGCTCGGCGGCTGGGTCCTTCCGGAGGTCGGCGTCGGACTTCGCCCCGGTCGGCTTGACGTGGCCGAAGACGACGTACTGGATCACACCGCCCTGCGTGAAGCGGTGGCGGAGGGAGCGGCGGATCCGGGCCGCCGTGTCCCGGTTGGACATCTCGTGCTTCGCGGTGGCGAAGAGGGCGTGCAGCCGCCAGTCCCCGCGGGCCGTGTCGATGGAGTCGTTGATCGCGACGAGTCGGGTGCGGGCGTCCTCACAGGTCTCGCAGAAGATGGTCCCCTGGGCCCGCCGACACACCCGGGCCAATTCCTCGGTGATGACGAGGTCGTACCGGGCGGATTCGACCTCCTCGACCGCCCGGAGGAAGCCGGCCCGGTCGAGTACCTCGCCGCTGCCCCGCCCCTGGATGGTGGTGAACTGGACCGGGGCGGGGTAGTGGTCGCGGACGTACTTCTCGCACAGGGCGGCCTGGTCATCGAGGCTGCGGACGTCCTGGTGGACCGTGCTGATCCGGGCGATGACCAGCACCCGGAGTTCGACCCCGTTGCGGGGGCGCAAGGGGACGCCGCCGAACAGAGTAGTCAAGGTACAGGCGCTCCGCACCCAGACGCCACAACGTCCCGGTCCCGGAGGTCGAAATCGCAACGGACGTACTGGGACGAAGGGTCGGAGATCAGCCCCGACAAGCAGCTTCGAACTCCTCGGCGGTGAACGGGACGGACCCCGCTACCGCCGCCAGTAACAGCCGTGGCGACGTCAGATGGTCGGCAAATGTGCAGCGCCGGGTTCGGCGTCCGGGGCTGACACGGCGATGCCGCTACTCTCGCACTCCAACACGATCCGCCCATCCGGGCTGGCCACTCGCATGTGCCCAGACTCGTAGTCCATCTCGGTGACGGGGACGGCGTGCCCGTCGATCGGGCCGATGCCGATCCCAACGCCACCCATGGGATACGCCAGTTCGGTGCTACGGGCGACCCGCTCCCAGGTCCGGGTGGAGAACACCCCGCGGCCGGAGTGGGTAATGACCAGCAGGTACTCGCCGGCGGGGTCAAAGCCCACCGCGACCACCCCGCCGATATGCAAATAGCGCTCCATCGGCCTTCGGCTCTCCGCCGCCGAACTTGTTATTAGCTTGCGCCGGCGCGCCTACCACGGCGTCCGATGGTCGGCTTAGCCGTGCCCAGCCGTCGGCTGGCTAGGCTAACCGCCGGACTGCTTCCCGTCAAATCTTGCTCCGAACTCAGCCGCCCGGGTATGCGACCACGATCTCCTCCCGCACGGCGGGCCGCTGAACGACCTGCCGCGCCCCGTCGGGCCATGTTACGACCACCTCCTCGACCTCCCCGACCGCGCCGAGGCCGAAGTGGGCGACCGGTTCCATCTGGCAGAGGTAGCCGCTGCCGCCGTCGATCACCCGCAGCTGCGCCCGGCCGGCTGCGATCAGCCGCACCCGCGCCCCGCGGGCCGGCGCCCCGAACCGCGTCAGCGGACGCACCCGCAGCCAGCCGTGACCGGCGTCCGGCCACTTGAACAGGCTCAGCGGTTGCACGGTCGATTCCCCGTGCGCGATCAGCAACTCCAGCCGGCCGTCGCCGTCGATGTCGGCGACCGCCGCCCCGGTGCCCAGCCCGTCCGGCTCGGCCGCGGCCCCGCAGTCCAGAAGGCAAAACGCAAAAGGCAAAACGCAAAACGGAGGAGGGGCCTCTTCCCCTTTTTGCGTTTTGCCTTTTGCATTTTGCGTTGTCGGCCGAAGGCCGAAGAGGCGGTTCGGCTCGCCGAGGTTGTTGAAGAACAGCTCCTCGAACCCGTCGTTGTCGAAGTCGGCGGCGATCACCGTGCGCACCGCGCCCGGCAGCGCCAGGGCCGGCGTCGCCCGGTCGCGGAAGGTGCCGTCCACCTGCCGGAGCATCAGCCGGTGCGGGCCGTCCCAGTTGCCCCAGGCCAGGTCGAGCCGGCCGTCGCCGTCGGCGTCCAGCGCCGCCACGCCCCGGCCGTGCTCGTCGGCGTCGGCCAGCCGGTACTCCGCGGCCACCTCGTCGAAGGTGCCGTCGCCACGGTTACGGAAGAGGAAGTTCGGCCCGTGCTCGTTGACGCAGAACAGGTCCGACCGCTCGGAGACCAGCGGCCCGACCCACAGCCCGCGGCCGCCGGTCGTGCGGTCGAGGACCAGGCCCGGGGCGACGTCCGCCAGCCGGCCGTCGGGGGCCAGTTCGTACAGCCGCATCGGTCGGCCGTAACTCGCCGCGACGAACCCGTACCGCCCGGTGCCGCGGCGGTCGATCGCCGCCACCGACCGGCCGGCGGCGAGGTTCCGCGCCGCCCGATTGCCGGGCCGGGCGAACAGGTCGTCCCATCCGCCGTCCGGCCGCGGGTCGAACAGCCGGTCGGCGAACTGCTTCGGCCCGGTGAAGGTGTCGGTGTTGAGGACGTAGACCTCCTCGCGGCCGTCGCCGTCGAGGTCGCCGGCCGCGACGCCGACCGCCTGCCGGTCCGGGTCGGCCAGCACCGGCGGGGTCACGACGCGCAGCGCCCCGCCGACCCACTTAAGCACGCGGTTGGGGTGGCCGAACCCGGCGACAAAGAACTCGATTTGCCCGTCGCCGTCCACGTCGAGCGCCGCCGCGCCGTAGTGCAACCCCGGCGGGTTCGGGGCGATCAGCCCGGAAACGTCCGTGAACATGGGTACGGGCCGGCGGGGGCGATGGGGGACTCGTGCTTATTCATAGCACCTGTCGGCACGGACGGACCTAAGATGACCGCCGGCCCTCACCCGCTTCGGAGACGACGCATGGCCGGTCCCAGGGGTGGCTTCACCCTGATCGAGCTTTTGGTGGTGATCGCCATCATCGCCGTCCTGATCGGCCTGCTCCTGCCGGCCGTCCAGAAGGTGCGGGCGGCGGCGGCGCGGACCGTCTGCGCGAACAACCTGCACCAGATCGGGCTGGCCTGCCACAACTACGAGGCGGCGCTCGGCTCTCTGCCGCGCTACCGGCTCTGCCCGGACCTCGTCGGCCCGGACCCGCTCACCGGCAAGTCGCCGGACGTCTTCTGCCACTCGCTGA
>DASSAT010000096.1:0-2095 GCA_035699305.1 Fimbriiglobus sp.
AAAGGCCCGTGCCGGCCCCGCCGCCGATGATCGGCTGGCCCGCCGCCACCTGGGCCCGCAGACGGGCCAGGATCTCTTCGCGAGGAAACATGACAACCCCGACCGTGCGAAATCGCAATCAGGTCTATCGACCGACCGGGGTATTCTCGGACGCCGACGGCGCGGGGCAAGGCGAACCCGGCGGCGGAGTGTCGGAGAGCTTCGCGCGCTGGCTCTCGGCCTCGGCCACCTGCTGGAGCAGCTTCTCGACATTGACTTCCGCCGGCTGGGCGGGGGGCACGGCCGGCTTCCGGCCGCGAACGAGGCCAAGAAATAGCTCGATCACGGCAACGATGCCGAACCCCCACGCCGCCAGAGTGAACGGCATGCGGGTTCGCAGCGCCCGGGTCAGGTCCTTGCCGCCGTCGGCTGAGGGATCAACCGGCGTGTTCCCGACCGTCACCCGGACCGTGGAGTTGCCGCCCGACTGCATGGCGAACCACATGCCGGCGGCCTCGGCCAGCACGTAGCCGACCACGGCGAGGATGATGGCGACGGGAATGCCCTGCTTTAGGATGCGGACCAGGATCGGATGCATGGAACCCCCCTCGAAGGGGTCAGTCGGTGGCGATGGACGGCTTCACCGGTAACATAGCATTCACTTTCGGGGCGTGCGCCGAGCCGGTCGGCAATCAAGCTGGGCAAGAGGGGAAAGCCGTGGCAGTGCTGCTGATCGGGACGCTGGACACCAAGGGGGCCGAACTCGGCTACGTCCGGGACCGGCTGGCCGCGGCCGGGGTGCCGACCCTGGTGGCCGACGCCGGGGTGCTCGGCCCGCCGGCCTTCGCCGCCGACATCCCGCGGGAGGAGCTGTTCGCCGAGGCCGGGGGGAACGTCGAGCAACTGCGGACGGGTGCCGACCGGGGCCAGGCGGTCGCGGCCGCGGCTGACGCGGCGGCGAAGCTGGCGGCCCGGCTGCACCGCGAGGGGCGGCTCTCCGGCGTGCTGAGCCTCGGCGGGTCGGCCGGCACGACGATCGGCTCCGCGGCGATGCGGGCGCTGCCGCTGGGCGTGCCGAAGTTGATGGTCAGCACCCTGGCGAGCGGCCAGGTGCAGCCCTACGTCGGCACCCGCGACGTGATGATGATGTACTCCGTCGTGGACATCTCCGGGGTGAACCGCATCAGCCGGCTGGTGCTCGACAACGCGGCGGCGGCGATGGCGGGAATGGTCCGCGGCAGCAACCCCTCCCCCGGCCCCTCCCCTAAGAGGGGAGGGGAGCAAGGCGGAGAGCCTCATTCTCCCCATTCCCTCTTAGGGAAGGGGGCCGGGGGGTTAGGTTCTTCGTCTCAAGACAAGCCACTCGTCACGGCGACGATGTTCGGGGTGACGACGCCGTGCGTCGAGGCGGCGCGACGGGTGGTCGAGGCGGCGGGGTTCGAGGTGCTGGTGTTCCACGCCACCGGGTCCGGTGGGCGGACGATGGAAGGGCTGATCCGCGACGGGCTGATCGCCGGCGTACTCGACATCACGACGACCGAGCTGGCCGACGAGCTGGCCGGCGGCGTGTTCAGCGCGGGGCCGGACCGGCTGACCGCGGCGGCGCTGGCCGGGGTGCCGCAGGTGATCTCCGTCGGGGCGGTGGACATGGTCAACTTCGGCCCGCCGGAGACGGTCCCGGAGCGGTACAAGGGACGGCGCTTCTACCAGCACAACCCGACCGTGACACTGATGCGCACTACCCCGGAGGAGAACGACAAGATCGGCAAGGAGATTGCCGAGAAGGCCAGCGCCGCGAAGGGGCCGACGGCGATCCTGCTGCCGCTGCGCGGGGTGTCGGCGATCGACGCGGAGGGCAAGCCGTTCTGGTGGCCGGAGGCGGACGCGGCGCTGTTCGCGAGCATCCGCAACTGGGTGTCGCCGGGGGTGGAGGTGGTCGAGTTGGACCTGCACATCAACGACCCGCTCTTCGCCCACGCCGCGGCCGAGCGGCTACTGCGGATGATGGGGCGGGAACAGCTTGCGTAACAAGCGATGGCACGCGGATGACGCGGATTCCAGCGCGGATCAACGCGGATAAGAGAAGGCAGGGATGGAAGCCAGGATATCAGACCGT
>DASSAT010000097.1:0-3221 GCA_035699305.1 Fimbriiglobus sp.
GCCGAGGGCTACCAGAGCGTGATCCTCACCACCCTCGACGGCAAGACCGTCAGCGGGGTGCTGCGGAAGAAGGACGACAAGGCGTACACGGTGGTGACCGCCGAAAACAAGGTGGTGGTGGTGCCGCGGGACGACGTGGACGGCGAGCGGCCGGACAAGTCGGCGATGCCGGACGACCTGCACAAGAAGCTGTCGAAGCGGGAACTCCGGGACGTGGTCGAGTTCCTGGCGAGCTTAAAGGCGAACCCCGAGCGGTAGCGAGGGGGTGGGGCATTAACCCCTCGCTACCGCTCGGGGTTCGCCTCAGACCAGCGTAATCAACGTGATCTCCGGCCGGCAGTTCGCGCGGATCGGCAGTCCGCTCATCCCGATCCCGGCGGATACGTAGACCTGCGTCACCGGCGCCTCCACGAGGCCGTGGGCGTACTTCTGCCCGTAGCGGCTCGGCACAACCGGCGGGCCGTACCCCGGCACTACCACCTGTCCGCCGTGGGTGTGGCCGCTGAGTACCAGCCCGACCCGCCGGTCGGTCAGCGCCTCCGCGAAGTCCGGGTTGTGGCTCAGCAGCAGACAGGCGTCCGTCGGCCGCGCGTCACCCAGCGCCGCGGACAGGTCCGGCCGGCCCTCCCACAGGTCGTCCACCCCCGCCAGCCGCAGCCGACCGCCGGCCCGCTGCAGCCAGACGCCGCGGTTGGTCAACTCCGTGACCTTCGCCGACCGCATCCCGGCCCGCGTCGCCTCCAGCCCGTGCCAGTAGTCGTGGTTGCCGAGCACGCCGTACACACCGAGCGGGGCCGACAACCGTGCCAGCACCTCGAAGCACGGGGCGATGTACTTCCCGTCGCGGTGCGAGTAGTCGCCGCCCAGGAGGACCAGGTCCGGGTTCAGCATCATCGTCGTGCGGACAACCGCCGCGACGTAGTCCACGGAGACGAACGGCCCGAGGTGAATGTCCGTCAGGAACGCCGCCGTCGTCCCGCGGAAGCCGACCGGCAACCGGGGCAGGGAGATCGACTGCCGGTCGATCTTAACCCGGGTCGATTCGGCGAACCCGTAGCAGGCGCCCGCGACGGGCAGTCCGACGGCGGTCGCGGCGGAGGTCTTCAGGAAAGTGCGGCGGTTCATCATGATTCGCCCGGTGTCTCGGTCCGTCCTATGATATGCACGCGCTGGGCTGACGATACCATGTCCAGATCACAGAATTCACGGGAAATCAGGTGCGCGCATGGGTTTTCTCTCCGGGCGCGTCTCAACGCCGTTACTGCGGGTTAGCCGGCTCAACAAATGGGCGAAGTCCGGTCAGGTCCGACCGGACTTCGCCTGAGACCTGAGGAGTCGGGGTGGCCGGATTCGAACCGACGACCTCCTGCGCCCAAGGCAGGCGCTCTAGCCAAGCTGAGCTACACCCCGAGATGAACCGATTCTAGTCATACGCGAAGACAGTTGTAAGGCCGGCCGGGTTCACTTCACCAACTCGAACGAGTCGAAGAACGCCTTGACCGCGTCCACCGGGAACCGCTCGCGCGTGCCCGTCACCATGACCTGATAGAGGCGACTGCCGTGCAGGTACACGCGGGCGTGAATCAGCCGCCGCCCTGCGGTGATGCGGACCTCCCGTCCGGGCACCTTGGCCTCGCCGAGGAACACCTCGTCGTACTTGTCGATCTTGCCGTCGGTCCCCTTCAGCCCGTCGCGGACGCCGTCGAGGATGGTTTTGATTGGCACCTGCCGGTACGACTCCGGGTAGTCCGCGAACGTGACCGCGAACACGCTGCCGTTCGGCCCGTCGGCCTTCGCGGTGGTGACGGTCAGTGTCTGCCCGCCGGCGCCGAGGGACAGTTCCTTCGTGTCCGAGTCGGGCTTCTCGGGGAACTTCACCCGGAACTTGCCGGCCTCCGATTCGTGCTGTACGAGGCGGACGCCCCGCTGAGCGGCGAAAGCGAGCGAAATGCCGAGGTACTTTGAACCGATAGCCAAGCCGAGGAGTGTCAGCATAACGATGCTGACTGTGAACGCGAATGACGCACAGCGCATGACACTCCTCCCTGACGGGGATGCTCATCAGCTTACGGGAATCGACCTCAGTTCTCAACGGAAACGAAACCGCCCACCCGAGCAGTGGGGTGGGCGGTTCAGTCGGCTGTCACCCGGTTATGTCCGGAGCACCCCGACGATCCGCTCGAAGTCGTCGTTCGACTCGAAACCGATGACGATCTGCCCCGCCTCCTTGGTCCGCACGCGGATCTCGACCTTCACCGCCAGCTTCTGCCGCAGCTCGTTCTCGACGCCGGCGACGTGCGGCGTCTTCTCCGCCTTCTCGGCCGGCTCTCGGGTCGGCGCGGGCGTCGGCTCCTGGCGCTGCTCCTTGATGAGCTGCTCCAGCGCGTGCACCGAGAGCTTTTGCAGGATCACTTGCTTGCAGAGGGCGCTCTGTCGGCCCGCGTCGGTCAGCCCCTTGAGCACCTTGGCGTGACCGAGCGACACCTGGCCGAGGCGGACGGCGTCCTGCACGTCGGCCGGCAGGTTCAACAGGCCGAGCAGGTTGCTGACCGTGGACCGGTCGATGCCGAGCCGCCCGCCGAGCTGGTCCTGGGTCATGCCGAACTTGTCGAGGTAGCCCTTGAACCCGTGGGCCTTCTCGATCGGGTTGAGGTCACTGCGCTGGATGTTCTCGACAAGGGCGGCCTCGTACACCTGCCGGTCGTCGAACTCGACGACATGGACCGGCACCTCCGCCAGGCCCGCCGACTGGGCGGCCCGCAGCCGCCGCTCGCCGGCGATGAGCTGGTAGTGGTCGCCAACGTTGCGGACCACCAGCGGTTGGAGGATGCCGTGAGCCTTCACGCTGTCGGTGAGCTGCTTCAGCTCGTCGTCGTCGAACCGCTTGCGGGGCTGGTACGGGTTGTGGCGGATCTTGTCCACCTGCACCCGGCCGCCCTTGCCGTTCCCCCCGCCGATCAGGGCGTCTAGCCCCCGCCCGAGCCGGGCCTTGGTCGCGTCCATGAATCCGATCCCTCCTGATACGGCCCTCCCCGGGGCCGGTCCTGAACCGGGGCGGACCATACCATCCGCCGCTGGCCGGGGAAGTCGAACCGTGCGACCGTTCCACGTGGAACGGCCCCCGCGACCGGCAGGGATGGCCTGCCCTGGCGACCCCCGAGCGGTAGCGAGGGGGTTCTGAAGATAACCCCTCCCCCGGCCCCTCCCCGAAGCGGGGAGGG
>DASSAT010000098.1:0-7576 GCA_035699305.1 Fimbriiglobus sp.
CTCCGACTGAGCATTTCAACCGAGCACCCAGCGGGGAGAGGGTTCGGGGGTGAGGGGCGGGAAGCAAGAGCGCCGGCATGGTTCCTTCCTCACGCCGCCAGCCGAACGGCCCGCGGCCGCAGCGACTCGAAGAGTCGAACATATGCTGCCGCCTGGGCCGCGAAGCTGAAGTGCTCGCGCATCCGGGCACGGGCCGCCGTCCCCATCCGCCGACGGGTCGGGGCGTCGCCCAATAACTCGATGACGCGGTCGGCCAGCCCCGCGGCGTCGCCCGGCGCGACGAGCCGGCCGGTCTCGCCACCGGCGACCACCTCCGGCGTACCGCCGACCGCCGTCGCCACCACCGGAACGCCGGCCGCGCCCGCCTCCAGCACCACGTTCGATAGCCCCTCGGTGTACGACGACTGGACCAGCAGATCGGCCCACGGCAACAGCCGGTCGAGGTCGCGGGTGAACCCCGGCATCCGAAACCGCCCGCCGATGCCCAACTCCGCGACCCGCCGTTCGAGCCGCGACCGCTCCGGGCCTTCGCCGAACAGCACGAACCCGGCCGCCGGGTCGGCCGCCAGCACCCGGGCGGCGGCCTCGGCGAGCACATCGAACCCCTTCTCCGGGCTGAGCCGGCCGGCGGCCAGCACCACCCGCGACACCCCGCTGTCGGCTGGGAACAGGCCGAGCAATCGGTATCGCCGCGCCGGTTCCGGGTCGGCGAACGCCTCCGGGCGGGCGGCGTTGCGGATGACAGTGAGCTTTCCCTCCGGCACCCCAGCCCGGCGGACCCGGGCCGCCTGCCCGTCGGACACGGCGACGACGTGATCCAGGAACCGCAGGTGCCAGCGGTCGAGCCGCTCGTAGGCGCGGACTTTGAGGTTCTCTCCGGTCCACCCGCGGGAGACCGCAACCGCCGGCACCCCGGCCCGGCGCGCAGCGACCCGACCGACCAGGTTCGCCTTGTACCCGTGGCAGAGCAGCACGTCCGCCCCCCGGTCGTCCAGCAGTCCGGCCAACTCCCGAGCCGCCGACCGCAACTGGGGCGTGTCGTAGCGCAGGGGGAAGGCGTCGAGACGTTCGGCCGTGGCGGCCCGCAGGAACTCGTCGCAGCGGCCTCCCTCGCGGAAGCTCAGGATGGTGCTGCGGAATCCACGCGTGAGGGAGCGGGCCAGCCCGAGCATCTGTCGCTCGGGGCCGCCGAATTGGGTGCTGGCCGTCAGGTGGACAACGTGCATTCGTCCGCTGCCGTCCGTGGGCGAAGACACAAAGGGGGCGAATCCGTTCGGGCGGCAGAGTGTATGGGGAGACGCGGTGTGTTGTCGAGGCCAACCGGCCGCGTTACCCGAACAGTTCGGCGACCTTGCAAGTGAAGCCGGGAAGCACGTCACCGCCGTCGAGCGTGCCGGACTCGTCGAGCGTCTTGCCCTGTATAGTCCCGGCGAATACGGTCACCGTGCGCGCCTTCGGGTCCACGAGCCAGACGAGCCTCACACCGTAGAAGACGTACTCTTTGATCTTGGCCTGCGCGGCCTTCCGCGAGTCGCCCGGCGAGAGTACCTCCACCGCGAGGTCGGGCGGAACCTCGAAGTAGGCGTCCGGAATCGTCGGCTGCCGAACGATGCTCCAGAACGCCACGTCCGGCCCGCGAACGGTGTCCGGGCCGCGCTCCAGAACAACCCCGGCATCATTCGCCGTCACCCACCCGAGCTTGTGCTCGTCCACGAAGTTGCCGACCCGCCGGTCGATCCGCGAGCAGATGACCCCGTGGCGACCTTTGGGCGGCGGCATCAGGACGACCTCCCCCTTGGCCAACTCCATTTTCGACCCATCCGGCGGGTCGGGGAGCTTCATGAACTCCTCAACGGTTAGGAGTGGTCGCTCGACGGTCGCCATCTCGACTCCCTCCGGGGTCTGGTCGGGACAAGCCCGGCCGCTCGCCCGCCAGCATACCCCGTCACCCCTTCGGCACGCTAACCCACTTCTTGCCCTTCGCCGAGTCCAGGACCGCTTCGAGGATCAGTTGCGTCTCGTAGGCGTCGCGGAACGTAGGGCTGGCGGGCTTGCCCGTCTCCAGACCCTGGATGAAGTCGGCTACCTGGTGCGTGAAACTGGCGTCGTAGCCGATCGCCAGGCCCGGCACCCACCAGTTCGCCATGTACGGGTGGTCCGGGCTGTTGTCGGTGACGTGCACCGACTTCCACCCGCGGATCGGCCCCTCGTCGCGGTAGTCGAACACCTGGAGCCGGTGCAGGTCGTGCAGGTCCCAGAACAGTGACATGTTCTCGCCGTTGATCTCGAACGTGTACAGCGCCTTGTGCCCCCGGGCGTACCGGGTGGACTCGAAGTTCGCCAGGGAGCCGTTCTCGAACTTGCCCATGAACACACAGGCGTCGTCGATCCCGACCGGCTCCACCTTGCCGGTCAGGTTGTGCTTACGCTCCTTGACGAACGTCTCGGTCAAGGCGCAGACCGAGTCCAGCCGTCCGTTTAACCAGATTGCAGTATCGATGCAGTGGGCGAGCAGGTCGCCGGTGACGCCCGACCCGGCCTCGGCCACGTCCAGCCGCCACAGCCCCTGCCCACCCTGCGGCAGGTCGGCCTTGATCGTCCAGTCCTGGAGGAACTTGGCCCGGTAGTGGAAGACCTTGCCGAGTTTGCCCTCCTCGACCAGCCGTTTGGCCAGCGTCACCGCCGGGATGCGGCGGTAGTTGTACCACACCATGTTGGCGACGCCGGCCTTCTCGACCGCGTCCACCATCTGCTTGCCCTCGGCCGCGGTCATCGCCAGCGGTTTCTCGCACAGGATCATCTTGCCGGCCGCCGCCGCCGCCAGGGCAATCTCCTTGTGCAGGTTGTTCGGCGTGCAGATGTCGATGACGTCGATGTCCTTCCGCTCGACGAGCTTCCGCCAGTCGGTCTCGGTGGACTCGTAGCCCCACTGGTCGGCGAACGCCTTCGCCTTGCCGGCGTCGCGGGCACAGGCGGCCTTGAGCACGACCTTGTGTTGCGACGGGAAGAACTGGCCGACCTGCCTGTACGCGTTCGAGTGGGCACGGCCCATGAACCCGTACCCGATCATTCCGACCCGCAGTTCCTTCGACGGCATGGGAGCGGTCCCTCGGGGAAAGGTGTTGAGGTTATAGCGACTTCAGGTACTCGACCAGTTGCCACCGCTGGGCGTCGGTCAGCGGCGGCAGGCCGTCCCCGCCGCCCGGTCTCGGCTTGCCGCTGCCGTACTCGTGCCCGGTGTTCGAGTTCCCGGGGATCGCGCTCCCGGCGTCGTCGCGGGTGCGGAACCGGAACGCCCCGGCCGCCGGCCCGGTCTCGAACCCGACCCGCACCGGATCGAACCGGCGGGAGCCGACGAAGAACTCCCGCGGCCGGCGGTCGGCCGGCAGGAGCAAGTCGTAAAGGGTCGGCACCGACCCGTTGTGCAGGAACGGGGCGGTCGCCCATACGCCGTTCAGCGGCCGCGCCTTGTACACCAGCAGTCCGTCGTTCCCCGGGCCGGAAGGCAGCCCCCTGTCCCTCAAGTCGGACAGGCGGGCGCCCCGATAGTTCTTCCACGGCGAGCCGAGGATGGCGCCGACGACGACATGAACCAGAACGTCGTCCGCCCGGGACTCCGGGCCGAACCGGTCCCCCTCGACGAAGAACGCCCGCCGCCCCTCGACCCGGCCGGTCTTCCCGCGCCGGGTGGCGAAGTTCGTCGCCATCCGCGGGTCAGTGCCGACCGTCCGCACCGGGATGCGGACCGCGGTGATCGTGCGGTCCGGGTCGGCCCTGCCGATGAGCGGGTGACACCGCGCGCAATACGTCGCGTACAGCTCCTCGCCGGCCTTCCGCTTCGGCTCGTCGATCGGCGGGAACCCGTCCGGCCACCGTGGCGACTGCAGCTTGCGGACGAGTTCTTCCAGGTGCAACAGGTCCGGGATGCGGGCGGACGACCGGTAGCCGGTGAACACGGACGCGGTCCGCGGCTCGGACACGGACACCTCGCCGAACACGCCGAGCACCTCGCCGACGTTCCGGGCCAGCCCCCCGAGGTCGTCGCTGCCGAGGACCTTGTTCCGGGCCACCCCGTTCCACTGGACGTAGTCGTGGTGCGGCGTGTCCCACAGGAACGGATAGCTGACCGGGGCGTCCGGCGGCTGGCCCTGAGCCGGGTCGGTGACGCCCAGGGCGGTGACGAGTACCGTGTTGACGATCCGCCCGAACGCGTCCAGCCGGGCCAGCCCGTACGGGTGCGGGGTGCGGTTGAGCGACTCGTACCTGGACCGCTTTCGGCACTCCTCCGAGAGCTGCGCCATCAGATCGTCGCGGCGGGTCCGGTCCCCGCCGAGCACGGCCGCCGCGAACCGATCGAACTTCGCCGAGTCGTCGCGGGTGGCGGTCAACGCGGCGGTCAGCTCGGCCAGGAAGGTCTGCAGGTCGCCCATTCCCGGCCCGCCGTCGATCCGGTAGGCGGTGCCGCCGTGGTGAAGCTCCGCGGTGTGGCAGGCGGCGCAGGTGAACCCGAGCCAGTCGATGTGTTCGCCGCCCCGGCGGGGGTCGCGCACGAACCCGACCGGCAGCCCGTCCGGGTTGCACGGGTTGGCACGCTGCGGCAGATAGCCGAGCCGGGTCATGTTCGCCGGATCGCGGAACGGCACTCGACTGCCGGCCTGTTCGAGGGCCAGGAACCAGCGGTACGGCAGGAGCCGGGAGCCCTGGGTGCGCGAGTAGAAGTCGGCGCTGTCCCGCGGCCGCCAACCCTGGTCGAGGTACACGACGCGGCCGACGGCGGGGTCGGCGGGTGCGGCGTGGCGGGTCGGGTCGGTGTACAGGGCCAGGGCGCACGGCTCGACGGTCGGGGTCGGCCGGTCCCAGTACCAGACCGTCCCGCCGATCGCGAGGATGCCGAGGCCGACGGCCAGCGACAGCGGCTTGACCCGCATCCGACCTCCGGTCCGCTACTTCGTCGCGGAAAAGTAGTCGAACGCGGCCTTGGCGATCTTGCCGATCGTCACCTGGGCCGCGTTGTCCACCAGCCAACGTTTGTCTTCGTTGTCGTTGGTCAGGACGCAGATGGCGAACAGCGGCTTCACCTTCTTGTCCGCCGGGTCGCGGACGGAGACGATCCCGGCGTCGGTCCGGGCGTTCGACACCGCCCCGGTCTTGTGGGCGACCGACGTGCCCGGCGGCAGGAACCGCACGATCATCTTGTCGTCCTGGTTCTTCTGGAGGATGCCAAGCATCTCGTCGCACGCCTTCGGGGAGACCACCTTCCGCTTGTGGATCAGCTCCAGCAGTTGCACCGTCTCCCGGGCGGTGGTCGAGCCGAGTCCGTACTTCTTGGTCCGCTCCGGCGCGATCGACGTGGTGCTCCCCTTGAACACCTTGGCGTTGATCTTCGTGTTCTTAAACCCCAGCGACGCCATCCGCTCGCCGGGGGCGGCGATGCCAATCTCGTCGAGCACCTTGTTCGTCGCCGTGTTGTCCGAGACGGTAATCATCAGCCGGATCGCGTCCCGCAGGGCGAACATGGCCCCCGGCGTAAAGCTGTCGGTCAGCACCCCCGACCCGGGCACCTTGTCATCCTTGGTTAGCGTCAGCACCTTGTCGAGGCGGACCTTCCCCTCTTCGGCCTGCCAGTACGCCTCGACCATGACCGACAGCTTGATGAGGCTGGCGGTGGTCATCGGTTCGTCGGCGTTGAGGTAGTACTCCTCGCCGGTGCGCAGGTTCTTGACCGCGACCGCGATCTTGCCCTTGTGCGCGTTGGCGATCGGGGCGATGCGGTCTTCGAGAGACGCGGGGTCGGCCGCCGGGGCGCGGACGGCGCAGGCGAGCACCACGGCCAGGCAGTATCCGAGTCGGGTCATGGCGGGCTGATCTCCAGGCGGTTAGCGTGGCTTCTTCTTGCGTCGCTTGGTGGCCGCGAACAGGTCGGCGAGCGCGAGCTTGAACCCCGGCAACACCCGGCCGCCGTCGAGGACGCCGTCCGGCCCGAGTTCCTTGGTCTTCGTCGGCGACGTGAAGACCCGTGCGGACCGACTCCGCGGGTCGATGAGCCAGGCGAGCTTGCAGCCGGCGGCGAACAGTTCGCGCAACTTTCGATCCATCTCGGCGTCGGTATTCGTAGGGCTGAGTACCTCGACCACCAACCCTGGGGCGACCGCCCAGAATGCCTCGTCCTCCGGTATCTCGCTGCCCGGGAACGCGGACCAGGGGATGAAAGTCGCGTCCGGGGCGCGGATCTGTCCGGGCGCCACCCGGATGTGACCGGCCTCACCGAGGACGACCCCGAGGTCGCTTGACTCGACGTGGTTCCCGATCAGCCGGGCAACATACACACCGAGTAGAGATTCCCGGCTGCCCATCGGTTTCTCCACCAGGACACCGTCGATCAGTTCGCAAGTCGGCTTCGGCGCCCGCAACAGGTCGTCCTCGGTGGCACTCCCTGGGTACGGGTCCATCCGGATGCGGTCCAGCGGCACCTCGCCGAGCCGCCGGTGCAGGTCGGCGAATGTCTCGATCGTCTTGGTGAACGGAACGATCATCGCGCCACCCCTCCCGAACTGTAACTCGCGTGTAACACCCCCACGCTCGGGGGCGGCTCGCTCGTCTTACCTACGCGGCCGCGTACTTCGACCGCATCTTGTCGAGGAACTTCTTGCTGTCGGCCGTCACCTCCCAGGCGTTCGGCCAGAAGCACAGGTCCACACACCACCAGTCGTTGGGCACCCCCGACTTCTGCAGCGCGGGGATCAGTTCGTCGAAGTTGAGCTTGCCGGTGCCGAACGGGTTGTGCGTCGAGGTGTTATGTTCGTTCAGCGAACCGTCGGAGTCGATCAGGTGGACGTGGGTGATCTTCCCCTTGAGCTTCTCGAGAAGTTCCAGCGCACCGCCGGGAAGCGTCTCCTTCGTACCGACCTGGTTGGCCCCGACCGCGGCGCACATGTGGGCGTGGCAGGTGTCGAAGAGCACCCCAAAGTTCGGGTTGTTCCGCTTCACCCGCACCTCGTCTACCAGCGCCACGATCTCGCTCGGCTTGTTGATCGGGAACCCCGGCTCGAACTCCCAGCAGATGGTGATCCCGCGCGACGCCGCCAGCTTCGCGCACAGGTCGAAGGCGTTGGCCGCCCGCTCGAACGCCTGCTCCGGCGTCACCTGGCCCTGCTGCACGACGGTGATCGGCTCGACCGTATCGACCCGGATGGTGCCGATGCCCAGGTCCTCGGCGAAAAACAGGTTCTTGGCGAACGCGGCTATGTAAGGTCCGCTGTCCGCGACGGTAAGCAACTTTTGCGACCAGAGGTCCGCGGCCAGGGCGCTGAACTTCAGCCCGTGGTCGGCGACCTCCTTGCGGAGCTTGGCCCGCTTCTCCCGGGTGTCGCAGGTGTCGGGGCCGGGATGCGGGTTAAAGCCGCCGAGTTCGACCCCGTCGTACCCGAGGTCTTGTAGCTTGTGCAGGATGACGTGGAAGTCGTTGGTCGGCGTCTCCTGGTTGAACAGGTACGCCCAGGTTCCGATGGAGATCTTGGCCGGCATGGTCGGGCCTCGCGGGAGGGTCGGGACAATCGGCAGGGTTTACCGCGTCGGC
>DASSAT010000099.1:0-24064 GCA_035699305.1 Fimbriiglobus sp.
GGCACCGGATGCCGCGGCCCGCATGATTTCGCTGCCCGGGTCGTCAGTAGGCGTCAGCGGTGATCACCTCGCCGCGGGCGCGGGTCAGCAGGGAGAGGACGACGTCGATCGAGGCGCTCTGCTTGAGGAACCGAACGGAGCCGTCGGCGAACACCGCGTTCGCCCCGCCAGAGTGGAACGAGTAGATCTCCTTGTCGTTGATGCAGTTGACCGCCATCGGGCCGTTCACCGCGGCCACGTTGTTCGGGTCGCAGCC
Organism: Fimbriiglobus sp.; assembly: GCA_035699305.1. Taxonomy (GTDB): domain Bacteria; phylum Planctomycetota; class Planctomycetia; order Gemmatales; family Gemmataceae; genus DASSAT01. The sequence goes on from DASSAT010000099.1 coordinate 257, forward strand.
GCCGATCCTGATCCGGCTGTCCGGGTTGGCCCACGGGCCGGCGGTCCAGGTGCCGGTGACCGTCTTGCCCATGTGGTAGCGCAGGTTGCGGCCGGCGCACTCGGTCAGCAGCAAGGTGTTGCTGGTGCCGTCCGAGATCTGCGGGATGGTCCGCCGCAGCGGCACCCGCACGGCCCCGCCCGACGTCAGCGCGTCGGTCCCGAGCACCCCGAGCCAGCTGGCGTCGCCGGCCTGCCAGTACTGGGCGTACAGGGCCGGGGTGGCGAACGGCTGGGGCCGGCTCAACTCGGTGGTCGCCGCGTAGTCCAGCACCCCGCGGGTGGCGTGCCGACCAGCCTGCGGGGCCGACGGGCACAGGAACGTCTTGACAGTCACCCGGATCGGTCCACCCACGGCGGTGTTCGACCCCTGGTCCCAGTCCCGGTCGAACCGGTACATCCGGTAGAGGTTGTCCTGTTCGATGTACGGCAGCACCCGCGGCGTCCACGAGTGGCGGAAGTCGTTGGACGTGGTCGGACTGGTCGGGTTCGGCCACCGCTCCCGGGCGGCCGGGAAGTAGCTCAGCGCGTCGTGGTGGTTGTGGATAGCCAGCCCGAGTTGCTTGAGGTTGTTCGAGCAACTCATCCGGGCGGCGGCCTCGCGGACCTTCTGCACGGCGGGGAGCAGAAGTCCGATGAGGATGGCGATGATGGCGATCACCACCAACAACTCGATCAGCGTGAACGCCGACCGGCCGGCGCGGTATCGGATCGACACGGCGGACACCTCCGGGAAAGGGTGAGGCGAAGTCGCCAGGACGGTCACTTGGTCAGCTGGAACGGCTGGAGATCGGTCGGCCCGGTCTGGACGGTCGCCTTGAGGCCGCTCCGGGCCGGGTCGGCGTACCGGGCCGGCAGCAGGCTCTTCGGGTTCTCCACCCCGCGGGAGTCGGGCGGGTACCAGGTGACGATGACCGCGTAGTCCCCGGCCGGGGAGCCGTCGCCGTGCGGGTGGGTGAACAGGGTGAACGACCCGTCCGGGCCAGCGGTGCCGGACGGCTTCGGCGCCTTCGGGTCGGCCGGGTGCAGCACGACCATCGCGCCCTCGGCCGGCTGGCCGTTGACGAGCACCTTGCCGTTGACAGGGTAAAGCGTTGGCCCGCTATCGCCGCACGACGCGGCGAGGAGCGCGAGCGAGCCGGCCAGAGCGCACCCGAGCGACGGGAGACGGAGCAAGCGCGACACGGGAGTTCCATCCGGGGAGTGGACTGCCGACTCAGGGCGAATATGGCCCCCTTTTTCTAACCGATTGCTCATCCCGTGCAACTCAAATCCCGCGGACTCTCATAGTAAGTCGTTTTTCATTAGTTAGTTATGAAAACTACTAATATTATAATTATAGTGATTTATCAAGCCTGCCGTCTCAACTACCACGCGACCGGTCGAGGCATCGAAGAGGACTATTGTAAGCCGAGGGTCGGATTTCGGTTGACCGGGGTCGGGAAACCCGCGAGTGTATGAGGTGGTCAGTCTGCCTGCCTGCCCTGCCTCCCCCGCTCGGCTGACGCCTCACGGCTAATCAGCCCGCCTCGTCTTGGTGCCTGCCATGCTCGACCTCATCACCGGGACCGCCGGCGATTGCTCCGGTGCCACCCGCCGCACGTTCCTCCGCGTCGGCGGCCTGTCCGCACTCGGGCTGACGCTGCCGACGTACCTGCGGGCGCGGGCCGACGCCCCGGCCGCGCCGGCGAAGGCCAAGCGGTGCATCCTGCTGTGGATGCAGGGCGGGCCGAGCCACATCGACTCGTTCGACCCCAAGCCGGACGCCCCGGCCGAGGTCCGCGGCGAGTTCAGCACCGTCGCCACCGCGCTGCCGGGGGTGCGGTTCTGCGAGCACCTCCCCCGGCTGGCGAGGGCCGCCGACAAGCTCGCCGTCATCCGCGGGCACGACCCGAAGAACGGCAGCCACGGCACCGCCGACCACCTGATGATGAGCGGGCACAAATTCAACCCGGCGCTGCCGTTCCCCTGCTACGGGTCGGTGGTGGCGAAGGAGCGCGGCTACGTCGGCGGGATGTTGCCGTTCGTACAGCTCGGTCGGAACATCGACCGGCGGTTCAACGGCGGCATCGCGGGGTTCCTCGGCGACGAGTTCAACCCGTTCGAGGTGCCGGACGACCCCAACGGCAAGGTGTTCCGGGTCCGCGATCTGGCGGTGGCCGGCGACGCCGAGCGCAAGCGGCTCGACCGCCGGTACGCGATGCTCGGCGACCTGGAGTCGTACCAGCGGCGGGTCGAGGACGCGGCGGTGCCGGTCAAGGCGCGGGACACGTTCTACGAGAAGGCGCACGGGCTTATCACCAGCCCCGCGGCAAAGCAGGCGTTCGACGTCGCCGCCGAGCCGCCCGCCGCCCGCGACCGCTACGGCCGCACGCAGCTGGGGCAGTCGTGCCTGCTGGCCCGGCGGCTGATCGAGGCCGGGGTGCAGTTCGTCACCGTCACCGACGGCGGCTGGGACACGCACACCAACAATTTCAAGAGCCTCAAGGACCGCCTGCTGCCGCGGGTGGACCAGGGGCTGTCGGCGCTGGTGGAGGACCTCGCCGGGCGCGGGCTGCTGGACGAGACACTGGTGGTGTGGTTCGGCGACTTCGGCCGGACCCCGAAGGTGAACCCGACGGCCGGCCGCGACCACTGGTCCACGGCCGGGGTGGCGCTGATGGCCGGCGGCGGGTTGAAAGTCGGGCAGGTGGTCGGCCGGACGAACCCGCTGGCGGAGTACGTCACCGACACCCCGGTGGCGCCGCAGGACCTGGCGGCGACGATCTACACGGTGCTGGGGGTGCCGCTGCACACCTGGTACAAGACGCAGGACGGCCGGCCGGTCGAGTTGTGCCCGGAGGGGAAACCTGTGCGGCAGCTTCTGTAGCAGTGGCCAGTGGCCAGAGAAGACCGGAAACGCAAACCGCCCGGGTTTTTCCCGGGCGGCTTCGATTTCGTTCTTACTTCTTATTCTTGCTGACCACTGACCACTGACTACTGGCCACTGCTAAGGCACCCCGCCGCCGGGGATGACCGACCCGCCGACCACGCCGGTCTGGTTGAGCTCCTCCTCCGACTGGATGATGATCCGTGGCGTCACCATGATCATGATGTGCTTCGTCTCCCGGCCGACGCCGACGTTCTTGAACAGCCGGTTGAGGTACGGGATCTGGCTCAGGACCGGCGGGCCGAACTCGTTGCGGCCCTCGGCCAGGGTCTTCAGCCCGCCGAGCACCACCGTGCCGCCATCGGGGACGGCCACGGTCGTCTGCACGCTGATCTCCGAGACCGACGGCTGCTGGAAGAACTGGGTGAACGGGATGGGCACCCCCTGCGAGCCGCCCTCGAACACCGGGGTGATGAACGCCGTCACCGGGAACAGCGGGACCGTGGCGCTGGTGATGCTGGTCAGCGACGGGGCCAGGTTCATCCGCACGAACCGGCGGTCGGCCGAGACGATCGCCTGCACCGTCACGCTCACCCCCGGCGACCCCCCGCCGGTCCCCGGCAGCGGCGGCGAGATGCCGATCGGGAGCGGCGTGTTCTGCGGGATGAACACCATCTGGCCGTTGCCGGCCTGGACCGCCGTCAGCCCGATGGTGAAGAACGCCACGTCGCTGACGAACACCGTGGACGTCTGCCCGTTGAACAGCGTCACCTTCGGCGCCTGCATCACGTTGACCCGGCGGTCGCCCTGGGCGGCCTCCATGAACATGTACACCTGGATGTCGTTGAGGAACGCCAGCCCCACCCCCAGCCCGCCGTTGAGCGTCGGCGACAGCGCCCCCTGGTAGCCGCCGAACGGCGGCAGGGTCAGCGGGTAGCTGGTCGCCCGGATCGGCACGTCCAGGTCCGGGGTGAACCCGCCCATCGCCGGGTTCCACCCGACCGTCACCCCCTTGGCGTTGATGTCGTTGATAAACGGCTCCGGCCGGAACATCCCGGTCGTCAGCATCCGCTCGAACGACGAGCCGTCGCGGCCGCCCTGCTTGGTCTTGATGTTCATCGAGAAATCGACGCCGATCCGCTCGAAGAACGCCTCGGACAGGGAGATGACGCGGATCTCGACGGCCACGGAGGTCTCCTGGAGCCGCCGCAGCGCCTCCAGCAGGTCCTGCACCTCGCGGATCACGTCGGCGGTCTGGTTGACCACCAGGGCGCCGCCGATGTCGTAGTAGAACAGCTTGCCTGGCCCGCCGAGCTCGTCCCACGAGTACGGCCGGACCATCCCCTGGATCAGCTTCATGAGCTGCTCGCTCATGTTCGCCCGCGGGGTGGTGGCCAGGGTGGCCGAGTCGTTCAGCGGGCTGGTTTGTAGGCTGCCCCGTCCGGCCCCGCCGACGCCCTTCGGGTCCCACGGGCCGCCGCCGCTGACGAGGTTGCCGTTGTTCAGTCCGCCGCGCGGGGTGAACCCGCCGTTCTGGGCCGCCTGCGTCCACGCCGGCGCCTGGTTCGCCCTGGCGACCGCCTTGCCGAACGTCTGGTGGTCGGCCAGGGCGAAGTCCGGCACCGGCGTCACCAGGTCCATCACCGAGAACACCTTGGTGTACAGCCGGCCCTTGGCCTTCTCCTCGGTGGTGATCCGCACCACGTCGTTCTCGACGGCAAACTTCAGCCGCGCCTTGTCCAGCACCAGGCTCAGAATGTTGCGGACCGACAGGTTCCGTAGGGTGTCGGTGACGAGCACCTGGTCCAGGTCGATCTTCTTGTCGGCGACGGCCGCGTCGTCGATCGAGATGTTCAGCGCCGTCTCCTTCTGAATCTTGTCGATCACCTCCCGCAGCGGGGCGTTCTGGAACTCGACCGTCATCGGCTTGTCCAGCCGCAGTTCGATCTCGCGCTCGGCCGCGGACCGAGTCCGCAGGTAGATGTCGTCGCCCCGGCCCCGCTGCGCCGCCCGGAGCGCGATCTCGGGGTTGGTGATCAACGGTCGGTCCATGGTGGCGACCGGGCCGGGTCGCTCGGCTTCCTGAAGCCCCTCGTAGAACATGTGCTCCTTGCTGTCCTTGAGCTTCTGGCTCTCGTCCAGCCGCCGCTGCCGCTTGGTGATCTCGTACAGCGCCGACAGTGTGGCGTTGTCCGGGTCCAGCGTCTTCAACTGGAGCGCCAGCCGCTCGGCGTCCTGGTACTTGTGGGCCTTGGCCAGTGCCTCGACCTCGCGGGCCTTCTTGGCCATCTCCTCCTTCTTCTGCTGCTCGGCCACGGACCGGCCGACGATCCGCTCCCGGGCGTACTGCTTGTCCTTGGCCTCCTGGGTCACGAAGTCCATCTGCCGCTTCATGATTCGGAAGGTGTTCAGCCGCCGATCGACGCCGGCGCTCAGCAGCAGGTCCTGCCGCGCCGCCGACAGCTTCGACCCCTGCACCTTGGCGCCGTAGTCGGTGAGCATCTGGATCGCCAGGTCGGTCTCCCCGCGGTTGAACGCCTCCTGGGCCTTGGTCTGGGCCTCCAGCCCCTCGGACCGCAGCTTCTGGAACTCCACGTCGCTCAGCGCCCGGACCTGGTCGGCCAGCCCGGAGCCGGTCGGCTTCGGTTGGGTCGGGACGAGCGGCCCGGCCGGCTCGCGCGACGCGACGGCCGGGGCCGCCGGGGCGTGCAGCTTGGCGACCTCGTCGGTGCACGTCTGGACGTACTCGGGGAGCTTCTTCTTCTGCTCGGGCGAGAGCAGTTGCGGGTTGAGCAGCCGGAACACCCCGAGCGCCTGCTCGTAACGCTTGGCGTTGAAGTGGTCGGCCGCGGCCGCGAACGACTTGGCGGCGTCGTCCTTCTTGCGGACGGTGTCCTCGGCGTCGATCTCCCGCAAGAGCGCCTGGGCGTCGTCCTTGACGGTGCCGCCGTGGTTGCCGTTGTGCGCCTGGGTGGCGATCCGGCGGGCCGCCTCCAGCTCGCCGCGGCGCAGCTCGTTGCGAGCCTGGTCGAGCAGCCGCTCGCCGGCCGACGGCGGCTTGACCGCGACGGCCGGGGCTTGCGGGATCGACGGGATGCTCGGAGCAGCCGAGACGCGCGGCGCGACCGGGGCCGGCGTGCCGGGCAACGTCGGGATGATCGGGCCGGACGCGACCGTGTCGGCGGGTTTGACGACACGGGGTTGCGGGGCGGTCGGCACCTCGGGGGTGACGACCGGCTTCGGCGCCGGGCCGGTGGACGCGGTCTCCGTCGGGACCGGGACGGGGATCGGGCCGGGGGTGGGGATCGAGCCGGACGCTATGGCCGGCACGACCGGTTCAGCCCCGGACGTGGACGGGGTCGCCGGACCGCCGGCCGCCACCACCTCCGGCTCGGGCGGGAGCGGGGCGGCGGTGATGACCGGCGGATCGACGAGGGCGACCGCGGCGGGGGCGCCGGTCTGCGCCTTCTTCACCGCCGCTAGCCGGTCCTCCATCTGCTTGGTGTAGAACCCGAGGTCGGTGGCGATCTGGTTGGCCATCGACAGGGCCAGCTCGGCCTTCTTGTAGTCCTTGGACCGGGTGTAGGTGTCGGCCTCTCGGGTCAGGTCGGTCACCTGCCGCTTGCCGTCGGCCAGCACGTCCCGGAGCAGGTCGTCCGGGCTGTCCTCGGTCGGCCCGAACGGGGCCTTGAGCTTGCCCGCCTCGTGCGCCTTGGCGCAGGCCTCGGCGAGCCGGTTCTTCTTGGACAGGGCGCGGCCGTCGGCCACCAGCCGGACGGCGGTCGCCTTGTCGGCCGGGTTCATCGGCGCTGGTGCGGGCGTCCTCTTCTTCGGGGTGGTCAGCGCGGCGGTCGCCAGCTTCCTCGGGTCGGCCGGCTTGCCGGTGCCCGCGACCGGCTGGACGCTGGGGGCGAACGACGGCCTGCCGGTGGAGGCGAACGACGGCGTGCTGCCCGGGGCGATCGTCGGCTTACCGGTGGAGGTGAGCGACGGCGTGCTGCCCGGGGTGAACGACGGCTTGCCGGCCTTGGCGACCGGGCCGGTGCGGCTCGTCGGGGTCGGTCTCTTGGCTACCTGCGGCGCCAGGGTGGTCTTGCGCAGCTTCGCCCGGGCGGCGTCGATCTCCTTGCGGAGCTCGACCGGGTCATCGCCGAGCAGGCCGTCCCAGAAGCCGGTCGGACCGTACAGGCCGACCGCCCGGTCGGCCATGGCGAACGCTTGGTTGAGGGCGGCCATCTTGTCGGCCGGCGCCTTGAGGGCGGCGGCGCGGGTGGTCATCGCCTTGGCCTGCTTGAGCAGCTTCTCGGCCTCGGCCTTGTCGGCCTTGGCGCGGGCGTCGCGGACGTCGTTCTCCAGTGACTCTGGGGTGTCACTGAACAGCCCCCAGCGACCCGACGGGTTGGCGGCGTCCGCCTGCCGGGCCAGATCCTGGGCCCGGTTGAACTGCCCGGCCGCCAGCGCCTTGCGGCCCTGCCGGAGCAGTTCCTTCGGGTCGGCGGTCCGGGCCTTGGGCGTGACCGCCGGCATCTTGGCCCGGGCCGGCGGAACCTTGGCCGGGGCGGTCTGGGCCGGCCGGACCGGGGCCTGGGCGACGGCCGGGGCTGCCAGCCCGGCGGCCAGCACCGGGGCCAGCAGCAGCCGGGCCGCGGTCGCACGCCACCCCCACTTGTTACCGTGGAACACCATGGCCTCCTTCCCCTCCATGTCGAGACCAACTCCCAGTGCCCGGCACATCCCCCTCGCGCCCCGGCCCCCGCGGTGCGGGTCCGGGAGCCTGGGCTGCTCGTCGGCCGGCCGGGTCCCCCGACCCGGCCCCCCGGCCGCGGAGCCTGCTCGTTCCGACCGGGCCGACCCCGGTCCGGCGAGAGTGTGTGGAAAGCGGGCGGGTCATAACGCCGCGGCAATATCCGGTCAAGCGCCTTTGGCAAGAAAACCTGAAGTTCCGGGCTGTCAGGTTGGGAAGGGTCGCAAGCCGGGGAAGAGCGCCCGGTGAAGCGCTCTGGCGAACCCCCGAGCGGCAGCGACCTTCACCCCTCCCCCCAACCCCCTCCCCGAAGCGGAGAGGGGGAGCCAGAAGGCGGCTACTGACTTTCTCCCCCCCCCCGCTTCGGGGAGGGGTTGACCCCCACCCCCTTGCTGCCGTTCGGGGTTCGCCGTTGGTCCCGGGTTCAGCTGCAAGCGAATACCTGCTCACACGGGCTGGGAAAAGTGTGTCGGTGGCGGGAACTTTTCGCCCGGGCGGACGATTTTTGACGCCAAACCGGGACGACTGTTCTACGCTTGAGGAACCGACGCCCGTCTATTGGCTGGCCATGCCGAGAGGAGCCCCGTCAATGACGACCCCTGCCCCCTGGACCCCCACCCCCCCGGCCGCCGACGTGATGCCCTCCCCCCTGGTCGCCCGGACCTACGGCGAGCCGCGGTTCCACACCGAGGGGGACGTGGCGGCAGTGGCGTTCGCGGCCGACGGCACCTTGTACTCGATCGACGAGACCGGCGTGCTCCGCCACTGGGCGGCCGACGGCCAACTCTTCAAGCGGACCTTCCTGAGCGACCTGGAGACGCTCTGGGCCTTCGCCCCCGGGGCGAAGTTGCTGGCCAGCGGCAACGACGACCTGCTGTTCTGGGACGTGGACGACGGCATCCTGCTCGGTCGGATCGGGCAGCCGGCGTGGGTGACGGCCCTGGCGTTCAGCCCGGACGGCCGGACCGTCGCCAGCGGTCACGACGACGGCACCGTCCGCTTCTGGGACGCGGCCGGCCAGAAGCTCGTCGGCGAGATTCAAGCCCACCCGCAGGCGGTCTCGGCGGTCGCGTTCAGCCCGTCGGGGGACCACGTCGCCACCGCTGGCGAGGACCGCGTCGTCCGCGTCTGGGACGGCTACAGCCACAAGCGCGTCGCGGAACTCGTCAGCCACACCGACCGCGTCCCGGCGCTGGCGTGGACGGCCGACGGGTCGCTGCTGGTCTCCGCGGGGTGGGACACCTCCGCGCGGGTGTGGAAGCTCGGCCAGCCGGACCCGCTGATCCTGCTCAACAGCCACGCCGAACAGGTGATGACACTGACCGCCGCCCCGTCGGGGCAGATGCTGGCGACCGCCGACTCCGACCACGACATCCACGTCTGGGGCGACCCGGCGACGGCGAAGGTCCACCGCGTCTTGCGCGGGCACGTCGATGAGGTCCGCTGCCTGGCGTTCAGCCCGGACGGGTCGCGGCTCGCCTCGGCCGGGGCCGACCGGGTGGTCCACGTCTGGGACGTGGCGTCCGGCCGGCTGCTCGCCGGCCCGAACCCGAGCGGCCGGCACGCGGTCGCCGCGTTCAACGCCGGCGGCAAGCTCCTGCTGGCGAGCACCGGCGGCCCGGTCTTCCGGCTCTGGGACGCGGACACCGGCGCGGAGGTGCCGCCCAGCGGCGACGGCCCGGCGGACTCGACCGCCGCTAGCGCCGACGGCAAGTGGCTTGCCGTCGGCGGCACCGACCACTTCACCCGCCTCTACGGCCTGACCGGACGAACCCCGAGCGGAAGCGAGGGGGTGGGTGTACCGAAGCGGCTGGAGGCGACCAAGCCGCCGATCGGCTTCCTGGCCGTCCACCCGCGGGGCGAGTTGGTCGTCCACACCAGCCCGGCGGACGGCCTCGTCTGGCTGTGGGACCCGGCCACGGGCCAGCCGGTACTGATCCTGATCGAGGCGGCCGACGGCTGCACCCTGGAGGGGGTGGCGTTCCACCCGGACGGCAACCGGGTGGCGGTCGGCGGCATCGACTACCTGTCCACCGGCGAGCGGGACGGGGCCGTGTGCGTCTGGGACCTGGCGCGCAAGGAGAAAGTCCTCACCCTGGACACCGGAGTCTATGCGGTGACGTTCGACCCGCTGGGCCGATACCTGGCCGGGGCGGCGCTGACCGATCGGGTGTACGTCTGGGACGCGGCCACGGGGGAGGTGGCGTTCGAACTGGACGGCCACCAGGAGCGGATCAACGCGGTGGCGTTCAGCCCGGACGGCAGCTACCTCGTCTCCGGCGGCGACGACATGACGGTCCGGGTGTGGGACGTGCTCAGCGGCCGGCTCTTGGTGGTGCGGGCGTTCGACGCGCCAGTGCAGGCGGTGGCGTTCAGCCCGGACGGGTCGGCGCTGTTCACCGGCAACGGCAACACCACCTGTTACCGGATCGAGTTCAAGAAGCTTCTGGAGGAGTGACCTGGCTTAACGCAAAAGGCAAAACGCAAAACGCAAAAAGGGGACCGGCGGTCGGCCCCATTGCGGTTGCGTGGCTCGTCGCCCTTCCGTGCCTCGTCTTTTTTTGCGTTTTGCCTTTTGCGTTTTGCGTTGTGAGGGAGGGGATCGTGAAGCGCTTCATCGGACTGGTTCTGGCGATTCTCGGGGCCGGCGTGTGCCTGTTGGCCGCGTCGTCGTTGCTGTTGACCGGCAAGGAGATCGAGGTCTACGGCAAGACCTACCACGCCATGTACCCCGGACTGGTCGGCGTCGCGACGCTGACCGTCGGGCTGATACTCCGGATGGACTGAGGACCAGGAGTCAGGGGTCAGAAGTCAGATAACGACTGCTGACCTCTGACTCCTGACTCCTGACTCCTGACTCCTGACTCCTGACTCCTGACTCCTGACTCCTGACTCCTGACTCCTGACCCCTGACCCCTGACCCCTGACCCGTTACGTGGTAAACTGGGCAAGGAATCCCCACCCGGCCCGCCCGGTCGGGCCTTTCCCTGGCACCCGGAGGGGTCGCCATGCGTCGCGCACGGATTGCCCGCGCACTCCCTGTCCTTCTCGCCGCGTGGCTGGCCGCGCCCGGCTGCGACGCGCAGCCGCGCGGCACCACGGCCGACACCCGCACCGTCCCGACTACCGCGAACCCGACCCGACCGGGGGACGAGTTCGTCCTGGCCCCGGCCCCGCAGCCGCTCAAGCCGGACCTGACCCGGCTGGGGTTCGACCCGAGCACCCGAACGCTGACGCTCTACGAGTTGTCGGAGCAGTCCAGCCGGTGGATGCTGGCGTCGCCGGCTGCCCCGGCCGGGGTGCCGGTGGACCGGGAATACCAGTTCCCGCCGGACGTGGACCTGGACCTCGACCGGGTCGCCGTCTTCTACACCGTGCCGAACAGTCGGCCGTCGCCGACCGTATCCCTCCGAGAGATCATCGTCGCCCGGGAGGCCCGGGTGCTCCGCTGATGAGCAGTGGCCAGTAGTCAGTGGCCAGAGGAAGGCTGTTCTTCTCTGGCCACTGGCTACTGACCACTGGCCACTGCTCCGGGTCCGCCGGTACTCTGACAGCCTCTCGCCAGTTGCCCCGACCCGGACCCCGGCCGCCCCATGCCCCCCACGTCCGACTCGCTCGCGGTCCTGCAATCGACCCTCGCCGCAGACCTCCGCCGGTTCGCCCCGGAACTCGTCATCGTCGGCACCATCGTGGCCCTGCTGCTGGCCCGCATGGTCCGGCGGCTCGACCGCGCCCACCTCGGGTCCGTCGCCCTGGGCGGCTCGGCCGCGGCGCTGCTCGCCCTGCTCGCACCGCATTTCGGATGGTGGGACGGCTCCTACTCCAGCACGGCGTTCAGCGGCCTGCTCGCGCTGGACCCGTTCGCCGAGTTCCTCCGCGGGCTGTTGCTGGCGTTCGCGGTGTTGGCCGTCGTCCTCACGCGCATCACCGGCATCCCGGACGCCGAGGACTCGGCCGACTTCTACACGCTGCTGCTCGGCGGCACCCTGGGCATGATGGTGATGGTGTCGGCCAACCATCTCTTGATGATCTTCCTCGGGCTGGAGATGGCGAGCCTGCCGAGCTACGCTCTGAGCGGGTTCCTCAAGGGGCGGCGCCGCGGCAGCGAGGCGGCGCTGAAGTACGTCGTCTACGGGGCGGCGTCGTCGGGCGTGGCCCTGTACGGGATCAGCCTGCTGACCGCGCAGTTCGGCACCGGCAGCCTGCCGGTGGTCGCGGCCGAGTACGCGAAGGTCTTGCGGGGCGGCGGGTTCACGCCGGTGCTGGCGGCGGGGACGCTGTTGTTCCTGGTCGGGCTGGGGTTCAAGCTCGGGGCGGTGCCATTCCACTGGTGGCTACCGGACGTCTTCGAGGGGGCGGCGGCCGAGGTCGGGGCGTTCCTGTCCGTGGCGTCGAAGGCGGCCGCGGTCGGGCTGACCGCCCGGTTCCTGCTGACGCTGCAAGGGGCGGCCGCCGACTTCGACCCGACGGTGCTGCCGCGGACGCTCGGCATGGGGGTACTGATCGCGGCCGCGGTAACGGCGACACTCGGCAACCTGGCCGCGCTGGCCCAGACGAACCTCAAGCGGCTGCTCGGCTACTCGACGATCGCCCACGCCGGGTACATGATGATGGCCCTGGCGCCGCTCACCCGCAGCGGCGCCGCGGCGGTGCTGTTCTACCTCGCCGCGTACCTGCTGATGAACCTGGGTGCGTTCGCGGTCGTCGCGGTCGTCCGCAACCGCACTGGTGAAGAGACGATCGACGCCTGCCGCGGGCTGATCGGCCGGTCGCCGGCGCTGACGGTCGGGCTGGCGTTGTTCCTGCTGAGCCTGCTCGGAATTCCGCCGCTGGCCGGGTTCGCCGGCAAGTTCCAGGTGTTCGTGGCGGTGTACGAGGCCGGCCGCGACTACTCCCGGATGGGCCAGCCGGACCTCGGCATCGCGTTCTACGTGCTGCTCGGGGTCGGGGTGGTGAACACGGTGATGAGCGCCGGCTACTACCTGCGGGTGCTGCGGTCGGCCACCCTCGACGACGCGGCGGAGCAGGACGAGAAGGGCGAGCCGCCCCCGCTCGGCGAGTCGTGGCAGGCGGCGGTGTACGTCGCACTGTTGGCGGTGGCGCTGGTAGTGGTCGGCGTCTGGTGGATGAAACCGCTCACGGACTTGGCGACGCGGGCGGTGGGGCGGATGTGACTGTCGAAGGAGTGGGCGTGATGGCGGCGAAGACCTACCCGATCGGTTGTGAGTGCGGCGCGACGATCCACGTCCCCGGCACGTCCGCCGGCACCACCTTCACCTGCAAGTGCGGCCGACAGGTCGAAATCCCGGGCCTAGCACGGTTGAAGGCGTCGATTGGGCAATCGACGGTATCCGCTGACCTGGAACTGGAACACCTGACGGCGGCGCGCGCCCTGCCGCTTGAGGCCAATTGCACGAACTGTGGCCGGGAGACGACAAACGAGATCGCGTTCTCGGTGGTGTGCGAGCGACCCGAAGACAAGAGTGGCGGATCGTTCTGGTATCAGGTGTTTTTCATCTGGTTCTCGCCCTTGCTGTACATGATGCACATGGCCACCCGCCAGTCGGAAGTCCACGGCCGGAACGTGGTGTTTCGACTACCGGTTCGGGTGTGCGAGACGTGCCAACCGTCTTTGAACAGCCAGTCCGCCATCCGTGACACCCTGCGGCAGACGCCGGTCTACGCCCGGCTGCTCGACAAGTACCCGCACGCCCGGATCGGCAACGCGAGCTGACCCGCTTCCCGCCCCTCCCGGCCGTTGCTCCTCTCCCCCCCGGGCCATATTACAGTCTATCTCTTGGCCCCCACGGACCCGTACCCGAGACGAAAGACGCCATGAACGCGACCATCCCACCCTCCCCCGGACGCTGCCGCCCGGCCGTGGTCCGGGCGGTGCTGGCCCTGGCCCTGGCCGCCGCCCTCGCCGGGTCGGCCCGCGCCCAGCCCCGGCCGGATGAGGAGGCCGAGGCCCGCCGCCGCGCCCAGCAGCCCGCCCCGACCCAGACCCATCACGCTGGCGGCGAGGCCAACCTCGTCCTGCCCGACCTCGGCGCGCAGGACCTCTTCTTCGGCCAGAGCATCGACGGCAAGAGCCTGCTCTACTCCGGGCTGGTCTTCTCGGTCATCGGGATGGTGTTCGGGGGGATCTTCTACAGCCAACTCAAGGGGATGCCGGTCCACCAGTCCATGCGCGACGTGTCCGAACTCATCTACGAGACGTGCAAGACGTACCTGCTCACCCAGGGGAAGTTCCTGTTCGTCCTGTGGCTGTTCATCGGCGCGATCATCGCCATCTACTTCGGCGTCCTGTCCCACATGGACTGGGGCCGGGTCGGCGTCATCCTGGCGTTCAGCGTCATCGGCATCCTGGGCAGCTACGGAGTGGCGTGGTTCGGCATCCGGGTGAACACCTTCGCCAACAGCCGCACCGCCTTCGCCGCTCTCACCGGCAAGGCGTTCCCGTGCTACTCGATCCCGCTGAAGGCCGGCATCTCCATCGGCATGATGCTCATCTCGGTCGAGCTGCTGATCATGCTCATCATCCTGATGTTCATCCCCGGCGACCTGGCCGGGGCGTGCTTCATCGGCTTCGCCATCGGCGAGTCGCTCGGGGCGGCGGCCCTGCGGGTGGCCGGCGGCATCTTCACCAAGATCGCCGACATCGGCGCCGACCTGATGAAGATCGTCTTCAAGATCAAGGAGGACGACGCCCGCAACCCCGGGGTGATCGCCGACTGCACCGGTGACAACGCCGGCGACTCGGTCGGCCCGTCGGCCGACGGGTTCGAGACCTACGGCGTCACCGGGGTAGCCCTGATCGTGTTCATCCTGCTGGCCGTCCCCAACGAGTTGGTGCAGGTGCAGCTGCTGGTCTGGATCTTCGTGATGCGCGTGATGATGATCATCGCCTCGGGCGGGTCGTACTTCCTCAACGAGGCGATCGCCAAGGCCAAGTACGCGGCCGAGACGCACTTCAACTTCGAGGCGCCGCTGACGGTGCTGGTGTGGCTCACCTCGATCGTCTCGGTCGTCCTGACCTACGTGGTCAGCTACCTGTTGATCCCGGACCTGGGTGGGGACACCAGCCTGTGGTGGAAGCTGTCCACGATCATCACCTGCGGCACCCTGGCCGGGGCGATCATCCCCGAGTTCGTCAAGGTGTTCACCTCGATGCACTCGGCGCACGTCCAGGAGGTGGTCACGTCGTCCCGGCAGGGCGGGGCGTCGCTGAACATCCTCTCCGGGCTGGTGGCCGGTAACTTCAGCGCCTACTGGCTGGGCGTGACGATCCTTTCGCTCATGGGCATCGCCTACGGGATCAGCACCCTGATCCCCGACGGGCTGATGCTGGCCCCGGCGGTGTTCGCGTTCGGGCTGGTGGCGTTCGGGTTCCTTGGCATGGGGCCGGTCACGATCGCCGTGGACAGCTACGGCCCGGTCACCGACAACGCGCAGTCCGTTTACGAACTCTCCACCATCGAACAGATTCCGAACGCCTCCGCGGAGATCCAGCGGGAGTTCGGGTTCACCCCGAACTTCGAGGTGGCCAAGGACAACCTGGAGAAGAACGACGGGGCCGGCAACACGTTCAAGGCGACGGCCAAGCCGGTGCTGATCGGCACCGCGGTGGTCGGGTCCACGACCATGATCTTCGCCATCATCGTCGCGCTGACCCAGGGGCTGAGGCCGGACTTGGTGGTCAACCTGTCGCTGATGCACCCGCCGTTCCTGCTCGGGCTGATCGCCGGCGGGGCGGTGATCTACTGGTTCACCGGGGCCAGCATGCAGGCGGTGACGACCGGCGCCTACCGGGCGGTCGAGTTCATCAAGGCGAACATCCGGCTCGACGACGCCTCGGTCCAGAAGGCGTCCACCGAGGACAGCAAGAAGGTGGTCGCCATCTGCACCCAGTACGCCCAGGTGGGGATGTTCAACATCTTCCTGACGGTGTTCTTCGCCACCCTCGGGTTCGCGTTCCTGGAGCCGTTCTTCTTCATCGGCTACCTGATCTCGATCGCGCTCTTCGGGCTGTACCAGGCGATCTTCATGGCGAACGCTGGCGGCGCCTGGGACAACGCCAAGAAGATCGTCGAGGTGGAACTCAAGGCGAAGGGGACCGACCTGCACGCGGCCACGGTGGTCGGCGACACGGTCGGCGACCCGTTCAAGGACACCTCGTCGGTGGCGATGAACCCGATCATCAAGTTCACCACGCTCTTCGGCCTGCTGGCGGTCGAGCTGGCGGTGTCGCTGACTCGCGAGCAGGGGTCGCAGCTTAGCCACAGCCTGGCGGCGGCGTTCCTGGTGATCTCGATGTTCTTCGTCTGGCGGTCGTTCTACGGGATGCGGATCAAGGTCGGCGGCGCGCACGCCAGTCCGGTGGCCGCCGTCACCGGCGGGGTGAAGACGGACTGACCGCCGTGGCGATCGACGCGGCCGGCGGACGGCGGTCAACGTCTCCGCCGTCCTGCCCGGACTACGGTTCCCGCGCGTGGGGGTGGACAACGCCCGTGTGGGCCAGCTGGGCGCCCACCGCCAGCTCCGAGGTGTCGAACGTCCCAGCGGCCTGCAACTCCCGCAGAACCTGCCGCCACATCAACATTCGACACTGGCCACGCACTGACACCAGAGCCGTCCGAGCAAGTCTTGCACCGACGGCAAATCGTGAATGGCTTCGCAACTTGTGCCCGCGTAGAGACACATGGCCTCGATGTCACCCGACATCGTCGCCCGCGGGGGAGTGTCGTCGTAGCGGAAGAACCTCTGGTGGGGCGGATCGATGGCCAGGCATTCACCCTCGCCGGGGCGGCTGCCGGCCGGCGGAGACCCTGCGGCTTCCCAGTTGCTCAGGGTCGAATTGCGAAGCACGCGATGTGCGGCACAAGGCCAGGCGCCGTCGAAGCAAAGCGTGAGCGCCGTGTCGCGGGCGTCGGCGGCGAGCAGTCGGTTCTTGTATAGCTCGTGTGCCGCCGACTCGCGCGTGGCGACGAAGCGCGTGCCCAGCGCTGCCGCGGAGGCGCCACACGACAGCGCGCGAGCGACGGCCGAGCCGTCGCCCATTCCGCCGGCCGCAATCACCGGTGCGCCCTCGGCCGCCGCGACAATCAGCGGGAGTAACTCCCACAGACTCCGCGTGGCTTGCACGTGGCCCCCCGCTTCGACACCCTGGCAGATCAGGAAGTCGGCGCCCAGGTCGAGTGCCCGCCGCGCGTCGTCCACCGTGGCAACTTGAATTCCTAACCTGGCGCCAAACGACCGCACCAGGCTGACTTCACCCGCCGGCAAGCCCCAGGAAAAGGTAATCGTCCGCACTCCGGCTTCGAGGGCAACCGGCAGCGACCGCGGCGCGAACGCCAGGACAAAGTTCGCCTGGATTGGCCCCTGTGTTTGCTTGCGGACCCGCTCAATCTGCGCCCGGGCCTCGGGAGGCGCGGTCCAGGTGAGTGCCAGGGCGCCTAAGCCCCCGGCTTCGGCAACGGCGGCGACCAGTTCCGGTCTGGCGATGCTGCCTACGGGAGCCTGAAATAGGGGATATCGCAACCCCAACGACGCGGCGAACCGGGCGGCGTGATCCAGGACGGCGGGAACGGGAGTCATGGCTTCGGCGGTGCGTCTGAGGGGGACAGAAACTGCGCCAAGGCGGCGGTGGCCCAGGATGTCGCGGCCACGGAGATAAACTGATCCTTCCCGTATGGGTCGCCGTTGTCGAAGTACGGTTGCGCCTTACCCTTCACGCGCGACTTGACCAGCCATGAGCCGTCCTTGTGCTGGGTCCGCAGCAAATAGGCGGCCGCTCGTTGCGCGACCGGGTCGCCTCGATTCGATCCAGTCTCGCGGAGCACGAACAACATCTGGCCCGTCGCGTAGGCGTCGCTTTCCAGACCACTATCCTGCGCCCACCCGCCGTCCTTACGCTGAGCGGCAACGATGGCCTCGCGGATCTGCTTCTTCGTCGCCGCGTCCCCACCGAATTGGTGGAGTCCCCACAGTCTCCAGAAGTGGTCCTCGGTGCTGCGCAGCGGAGCCTTCGCCATCCAGTTATCCGCGGCCTCGGCGGCCTTGTCCACGGCAGGACGCTGTTCCTTCGTGGCGTAGTGCTTCATCCCGATCAAGGCGAGCACCGTGGTCCCGATACGAGACTCGGTGAGCGGCGGGCGGGAACAATTCGTTAGCCACAGCCCTTCGACTCGGGCGGCTAACTTGGCCGGCCGTTTCTTTTCCTCCGCTCGACTACGGGTATCCATCCAGGGCCGCCCCTGGCTTTGGAGCAAGTAGCTGACCATGGCCGCCGTGGTTTCATCGGCGGGGCGATTGTCGAGCATCAAGGACCACAGTCCGTAGCCAAGGGTCGAGGCGCCACCGGCGACATGCTTGCCGGCATTCATGCGTTCGATTTGGGCCTCAAAGAAGTCGTGAGTCTGATCGGCCTGGGACTTCAGCCAGGCGGCATCGACCTGGAATCCCGCCGGGGCCGCTTCCAGCACCGCAACTTGTGGAAGTGTTTGATGGTGGCACGAGAAACAGCTCTTGTTCTCCTGCCAGTTGCGCCCCGCTTTGTAAAGCAGGTCCAGCCCCTTGTCGGTGGCCGCCTTCACGAGCTTGTCCGCCACAGCCCCTTCCGCCTTCACCGGAGTCTTGGGGCTGTCCGCTGGCGGCTGGTCAAGTCTAACGCCCGCGACAGTGTGCTTCTTGAGGAACGCCTCGATCCGGTCGAACGCCGCCGATACGTCGGCGTCTTGCATACCCTTGCCGTCGAAGCCGTGCCCGCCCCCCGGGATCGAGATGAACTCGTGAACGACGCCGACGCGCTTCAACTCGGCCGCCATGGCGACCGATTGCGCGTACGGCACATCGG
Organism: Fimbriiglobus sp.; assembly: GCA_035699305.1. GTDB lineage: Bacteria > Planctomycetota > Planctomycetia > Gemmatales > Gemmataceae > DASSAT01. The sequence continues at coordinate 18,763 of DASSAT010000099.1, forward strand.
TATCCTTGTCGCCGTGCAAGAGCAGCGTCGGCGGGTAGTCCTTGGTCACGTTTCGGACCGGGCAGAAGCGATCGAACTCCCGCGGCTGCGTCACCGGATCGTAACCGACGACTTCCTTGGACCACAGGCCGTTCTGCCGGCAGTAGGTGTAGAAGTTGCCTCGGCCCTTCACGCTGTTGGTCGTCTCCTTCGTGCCGATGGCCTTGTACGCCTCCTCCTTGGAGACCAGGGGCCGCGTCTTGCGGTGAAACGCAGAGGGCTTGGCGTACCAGTCCCCATCGACATCGCCGTAGCCGTAGAACGCGATCAGTGCCTGCGGCCGCGGCTCGACGGCGAAACCGGCCATGAGCGTGAGATAGCCGCCCGCGGAATGACCGACGACGGCAACACGCTTCGGGTCGATATTGAATAGCTTGGGGCCTTCGGAGCGGACCCACTTGAAGGCGTCCCGAACGTCCTCAATGATGGCCGGGAGTTTCGTCTCCGGGGCGAGTCGGTAGTCGATCGAGACGATCACATTGCCGGCGTCGAGGTAGCGCTTGCGCTGCGCGAGGGCCGGGCCGCCGCGCCCGCCCGTGATCAGGCCGCCGCCGTGAATCCACACGATGACGGGGCGCACGTCGTCGCCGGGCAGGCGATAAACGTCCGCTTTGATCGGCAAGTCGCCGACGGTCTTGTAGGTGTAGGTTTTGTGTTCCGTGTACCGGTCACCGGCTCGTGCCTCGCAAGCGGCGACGAGGCCCAGCACCACCACAACAACAAACAACGGTCGATGCGCACGCCGGCATCTCGCGTCGATCGCGAGGCCGGATGCGGCAAGCGGTTTGTTTGACACCTCGGCCATAACCAACCTCCTGAGGCCGAACGATCCAGTTCCCCGGCTCGGCCGCACCGGGGAGCTATGACATCCCAGAAAGCCGTCATGCGGGCCGGGTCAGATGCAGCGCCCGGCTCGGCGGCCGTCACCGATGATCTCTGCCTGGCTCACATGCTGAACCAACACGTTCCGGTGGAGATCACGCGCAAAACACCGTAGTTCGTGCTGATGGTCAGCGTGGCTACCCCGTCGATCGTCGTGCCGGCGCTAGCTCGAACGCGGATGGGGTGGACCGCCGCGCTTCCCGATTCGTCCTTGATGATATACACGCGGCCGGCCCTTCCCGAAGCCGGAGGCAAGGTGATGCGACGCTCGGCCGTCGTGTCGGTGACGCCGATGTAATAGTCGTGGTCCGTCGCCGTGTAATCCGCCGCCACGCTGGTCCGCTGGACCGACTGCGAACCTTTGACGTCCAGCGTCGAGACCGGCTCGGAATTCCCCACGCCCAGTTTATCCGCCACCACCAGCCTGCCGTCAGTCTTTAGCGTCTTCGCCGCACAGCGGTAGAGGTTGGTATCCATCGCGGCCCGGGAGGACGCCCCCCAGCGCAGGGCGCCATTCTGTTCGATGCTGAAGACATAGTTGGCGGTGCGGTCCAGACCCTGAAAGAGGTAGCTGCCGCGGTCGTCCGTTTGGGCCGTTCGGACCTCGATCGCCGGGCCGATGATGTCCGACCAGATGGACAGCATGGAAGGGCCCCGGGTTGCCGGTACGATGTTGTAACCGTCGCCGTCGCCCTCCATTGTGCCGGAAATAGTGACCCAGCCCTGGGTGTATAGCATGCCGGCATCGTTGAAGTACGTCCGCGGGTTCTTCTGTTCCGGCGTATAGAATCGCACGGCTCGCCCTTTTCCATCCAGCCACAAGTCCAGGACGGGCTTCCCATCTCGCTGATCAATTTTGACCGAGGAGAACTCACCGGCCTTTGCGGGAGCCGCGGGGTCTGCTCCCACGGCAGTCCAGGCGGTGCAGCAAGCGCCGATCAAAATGCCGACGGCGAGTCCAATCGCCAGGAAGATCATCGAGCGCATAGGAATACCTCCCAATCAGCAACCTCGGAGCGCAAGGGAAGCAGACACTCCGCAAAGCCCGCGATAGGACAAAACGCCGAGACCGGCGGCGACGAGGATGAAGCTCGTCAGCCCTGCTGCATACATTCGCTGCGATCCGAGTACGGGGCCGACAGCTCGGTCCACCGCCGCAAGCGCCCGCGCGACCAGGGTGCGTTCACTTTCGCACGGCCTGACAGGCCCGGCGCAGGTACTCATCATATTGCCAATCTCCTGACGATCCTGTCTGCCGAGTCACGACCAGATCGAGGCTGGGGACGAAGGCGATCAATTGTCCGCCCGAGCCGGGTTTGTATCGGGCGTCGGGAGGAAACCCCGCGTTGCTGCGGTCGCGGCGACCGGCAATTCGAGCCGGTAACTCCCAGCCGTGAGAATAGGTTTGCGGGTTTCCCCCCCAGCGCAACTCGGGTGTCCGAACATTGTGCGTCGGCTTCGCCGTTTCCTCGACGAACCATTTGGGGATGACCTGCCGGTCCTCCCAGCGACCGCCGCGCAGCATGCAGTAGGCGATCCGAGCCAGATCGCGCGCCGGCATCCCCATGCTCTGCGAAGCATGCTTGCCATACTTTTCACCTCCCGAGTAATGCCGAAACCACCACTTCTCGCAGCCGATCGGTTTGAACAACGCCGCAACGGCATACTCGTCGTAGGGTTTGCCGGTGACGGTCTCGCAGACCAAGGCTGCGTGATAAAACGCATGGGTCGAGTAGCCGCACGCGGTACCCGGATCGAAGGCCAACTTCGCGGTCTTCGGGTCGCCACTATGACCGAGAAAGTAGTCCCAGGTTCCATCGTTACGCGAGCCGTTCGCTTCCGGGCAGATGCCCGACGTGTGGTTGAGCAGTTGCTTGACGGTGATCTTCGCCTTTCGTGGGTCGCTCAGCGGGTAGGCCCAGGGAATGAAGTTGAAGGCCGGGTCATCGAACGTCATTTTCTTCGGGGTACGTCCGTGTTGGCTCTGCTCGGAAGCAATCGCCAGCACGGTCGCGCAGATGGCTTTGGAGACCGAGGCGACGCGGCGGGAATCGGTCTTGGCGCTGTTCCCGCGTTCGACTTCCAGCACAATGTAGCCGTTGCGGATGACGACGGCCGCGAAGTCGCGCTTGTCGCTCTGGAGCAGCCACTTTTTGAGGTCGGCCAACTTGTCGGGGTCCATACCGGCCAGTCGGCGGATGTCCTCCGGTTTGTCGAGCTTTCGCCAACCGCCCTTCGACTCGGGAGGCGGGAAGTACACCGATGCGGCACTCGGCGTGCATCGAATCCACGCGGCGCATTCGTCGCCGATCTCCCGCGGCTTGGCGAAAACCGTGTCGCCTGCTTTCTCCACTTGCTGCGCCAGCGTGCGGGTCTTGCCGGTTCGGCAATCGAGCCAGGTCACCGTGAATGGCCCGGCTGGTAGGTTCTTGATGCCGAGCCGCTTCGCGGGACGGTCGGCATAGATGATGTAACTCCGGCCGGGATCGGCCAGGACGTACTTCGTTTCGGCGTGCGCCAGCTCATCGTGCGAGGTCATCGTCCAGAAATCGGTCGATTCAAAAAATGTTTGCAGGTGACGGCACTGCTGGAGCGATTCGACGGGCGTCCCGGCAATGTCCATGTCCAACAGCATCGGCATCAGGCCGGCCATCGCCACCGACCAGGCGTGCCGCCGTACTTTCGTCGTGTCGGTTCCGTGAGCCGTGCTTTCCGAGAAGATGATCTGATATCGGCCGGCTGCCTTGCGCAGCGCCTCAATCGTATCGCGGTGCGCCTCGCCATCCGTCGTGTCCAACTGCATCGAGAAATGATCGAACGCGCCGTTCGCCCGCCACGCTTTGAAAGTGGTACCGGCCTGATGGTGGGTTCCCAGGAGATGATCGTGATCGTCCGCGGCCCGGATGATTTCCGCGATCGCCTGCACGCGCGCCGTGGAATATCTCTCCTCCGATTCCTCGCCAACGATCCAAATCAGGTTCTTATGGTGCTGGAACTTGCGGACGATGGTTTCCAAGAATACCTTCTCATTCGGCCCGACCACATCGCCGGTGTCCCAGACACGCGCACCATCGTCGTAGAAGAACAGGTAGATGAGGATGCCGTGGCGGTCCATTAGTGTGAACCACTCGTCCCATTGGTTGAGGATGTCCTTATCGATTCCCTTGGCGGGGTCAGAATCCACGAAGGGGTTCTGTGTCCGGTCGCTCCCGGCATCGCCGCCGTGAGAGCGGACCACTTGCAGATAGATACAATTCCCGCCATGCCGGATCAACTTCTCGATGCGCTGCCGCTGGTCGCCGTCTCGCGTGCCGTCGCTGTTGCGCGAACCGAGGTAAAGAAAGTCCTCCGGGTCGCCAGGCCCACAGAGAAAGACATGCTTGCCGCCGTGCCGCTTGAGCCATTGGGGATGATCGGGATCGCGGACGATCTGCCCCGGCAGCGGTTCGTGTCCATCGGCTGCCTCGCGTCGGGGCGGTGCTTGTCCATCGGACGCCGTCGCGTCCATCCCCGCGGTGCCTGTTAGCCCAGCGGTTGCCAACCCTATGAGTGCCGTCACGGCGAACGAAGATTTGGTTTTCATGGTTTGTCGCTATGGGGAGGTAGTTTCGTGCCACAGTCATACCGAGCCGCAACTGTTGGGAGCGCGCTCTCCTTCGGGGTACGCTCACGGGGGATGCCGGTTTGCCCTCCACCCTTGGTCAACGCGCAAGGCCGCACATGAGTCCGGCGAGCCCGACCAGTAACCCAACTGAGTGATTCCGGCCCGTATCACTCATCTTTCAACGACCCGCGTAACGGCTGTAGGGTGTGGAAGTCCGCACAGAGACAGCACGCCGAGCGAGGGGCTGGCCGCCGAACGACCCATCTCACCGGCCCTGCCGCACCGGTGAGTTGTGGTCAACCAGTACCCTGTCGTGCGGCGGGGTCCGGTGCAGCGCCTGGTTCGGCGCTACCCCGCACCTTCCCACGGCAGCCGCGGCAGCGCCCGCAACCCGGCCAGATAGCGGGCCTCGTCGTAGGGCTGGTCGCTGTTGACCATGTCCACGACTTCCGACGCGACCACGCAGGCGATCAACTCCAGTACCCGCTCACGCGGCAGGCCCTGCGCCAGCAGTCGTTCCAGCGTGGCGCGCGTCTCGGGTGGGTTGCCGGCGCGGAGTTGGTTGCGGACGATCTCCAACAGGGCGCGGCGTAGCCGGGGGTTCGGAACTTTCGCCATCCGCTGTGCCCTCCACCGCCGAAAGAATCCATGCAAGCCGTGGGGTATCGTGGGGGTTCGCCCCACTCAACCGGAGGGCTTGCGATGTCCGACACGATTCTCGCCGTGGACCTCGGCCGGCACAAGAGCGTCGCCTGCGTTTACCACCGGGGCACCCGG
>DASSAT010000100.1:0-3909 GCA_035699305.1 Fimbriiglobus sp.
CCGCTCGCTCCGCGAGCGGATTCCGAAGACCGCTCGCGGAGCGAGCGGACTACATTACCCCGATCGCCTCGCGCAGCCGGCGGATTTGCTCCGGCATCGGTCGCGGGGCGGTCGGGGTCGCTTTGCCGCGCTCCCCGACCACACTCAGCCACACGAACCCCGGCCCTGTCCCGCCCAGCGCAGCCGCGGCGCCCTGCCGCCACGCATCCGCCGTGTCGAACGCGGACACCCGGCCGATGCCGGACGCCCGCGCCAGCCCGGCGAAGTCGGTCCGCCCGGCCCCGGCGACCGCCTGACCGCCCGTCACCTCATACAGCCCGTTGTCGATCAGCACCACCGTTACCGGCACGTCGTGCTGGGCCAGTGTCACCAGGCAGCCGAGGTTCATCAAGAGACATCCGTCGCCGCTGACCACGACGACGCCCAGCCCCGGCCGCGCCAGCGCCAGCCCCAGCCCGAGCGGGACCGCCTGCCCCATGCTCGACGGCAGGTAGGCGAAGTCCCGCGGCGTGTCGGACAGCGCGGGCCAGACGCCGACCGAGGCCATCGTGGTCATGACCACGCGGTCCCCGCGGTGGACGGCCAGCACTTCGAGCGCTTTGCGGAGGGTCATCATGGCTCACTCCCCGTCGGCTTCTTGTTCCCTCCCCCCTTGGGGGGGAGGGTTAGGGTGGGGGTCGGCTTTGCGAATCGGAGGCGATGTCCCTGACCAGTTGGCGCCTCTACCCCCCACCCCGGCCCTCCCCCCCAAGGGGAGAGGGAGGAAAGCGCTCACTCCCCCCACAGCAGGGCCATCGCCCGGTCGGACGCGGCCAGATCACGCAGCGCCAGTTCGCAGCCGGTCGGGTTGGCCGCGAACGGGTCGAACCATGTCGCCGGCAGCCCCCACGCCCGGACCAGCGGTTCGGCAAACCGCGGACAGTTGTCCGCCGTCTTGCCGACCTTGTGCGCCCGCCAGCCACGCACGCCGACGACAAGTTTCAACGGCAGGTGCAGGTCGTGAACGGTGTTCCGCACTGCGTCGCCGGCCTCGAAGAACCCGGTACACTGCACCGCCACCAGCGGCCGCGCCCCGCCGAGCATCAGCCCCGCGGCGACGCCAACCGCCTCCCCCTCCCGGGTCGGGCGGATGAGCTGGACCCGGGACGCGACGAGCGCGTCCTCCCAGGTGCCGAGGTGGCTGTCGGGCACCCAGACGACGTGGGTGAACCCGGCGGCTTCGATCGCTCGGACCACGGTGGGGCCGTCGAGCATGGTTGTCTCCCTATCAGTGTAGTAGGCACACTCCGTGTGCCGTTCCTGCTGAGACGGCACACGGAGTGTGCCTACTACACTCCCAGTCGCCCGAGCAACTCCGCCAGCACCTCGCGGTCGGCGTCCGGGCGGCGCGGACTCCGTGGGTGGGTGGCGTCGCAGCCGATCCAGCCGCGCAGCTTCAGGAACATCGCCGCCGAGTGCTTGTACGCCGGCACCGGACTTCGGAACGCGAAAGACCCCAGATACTGAAGCGCGTCGTTCAATTCATAGAACCCCGGGTCGCCGACCGCCCACATCCGGTCGCGGGCCGCGAACAGGTCCGGGGCGAACGTGCTCAGCCCGAGCAGGTAGTCGCTGCCGTACATCACCATGTCGATGGCCAGGTCGTTTCCGGTGTACACCTTGAAGTCCGGCCGCACCACGTCGCGGAGTTTCAACCGCTCCCACTCCGGGCCGCGCCGCAAGGACGAGTGCTTCGCCCCGAGGCACCGCTTCACGCCCAGCAAGCCGCGGTAGGCGTCCAGCGAGTAAATCTTGCCGAACGGGGCGAACATCGTCCCCAGCTCGAAGCCGATGAACCCGTCGCAGTGTTCGCCCAGCGACCCGTAGGCGGCGACCAGTTCCGGGTCCGGCAGACCGGTCAGCCCGTGGGACTGGAAGATCACCGGCGTGCCGCCGCGCTCGACGATCGGGGCCATCGCCCGCAGGTAGGCGTCCCGGTCGAACGCGGCGCCGGGCCGGTCGGCGACGAACGCCCCCGCCACGAACGGCCGACCGCCCAGCGCCGACCGGGTCGCGTCGAGCACCGTCACGCGCTGCTCCGGCGAGAGCAGGTTGCCGAACCCGGTGTCCATGTTCACCGCGGGGGTCAGCCCGGCGTCGGCGGTGCGGACGGCGTGCGCGGCGAACCCGGGCCAGTCGATGTCGCCCGACTCGGTGAACGGCAGCAGGATCGCCGAGATGCCGGTGATCGGTCGCCGCGGCCGCAGCATCGGGATCGGGTCGGGGGTCATGACGGGCCGCGGCTCCCGGGGTCGTTCCTCGACAAAGGGCAGGATACGATGCCGGGGTCGGGGGCGGAAGCCCTCGCCCATCCTCCGACCTGCTGCCCGGGTCTGCTATTTTCTTCTGGACACCCGATTCGGGGAGGAAAACCGCTCGGACCTCGGCTACACTGTGCGGCTAAGGGGACAACTTACCGTCCTCGCCCCCGGGCCGCCGCCTGTGGACCCGTCCTCATTCAAGGATTATCTCATGGCAGCCAAGCTCCTGGCCGGTGTGATTGCGGCCCTGCTGGTGACCGGCGCCGGAGTGTACGTCGCCTTCCCCGGCAACCAGACCCGAGACACGGAACCCGTCACCCAACAGACGGTGTCGGAAGGGCCGTGTTGTGCGTTGAAGGCCCAACTCGCCTGCGAGGCGTCGCTGGACTCGTGCCCGCTCCAGGCTGGGTGCGCCGGCCAGAGTTGCCCGGCGGACGCGCTGGCCGCCTGCACCGGTTCGGCGGTCCTGGCGGCCCCGGCCAAGGCCGTCGGCAAAGCCAACTGTTGCGCGGAATGACATCCCGTCACTCCGACCGGACCACGCCCTGACAGCTTTGGCTACTCGATTGGTCGTGCAAAGTGGCAGCGTCAAGCCGGCGACCAGCCGACCCGCTTCGGCTGGTCGCCCGGCCCTGACTCAGCGGCGGACAGGGCGCCGTTGACGATCGACTCCAGCAGGCTCAGGTACTCCAGGAACCGCTTGCGCCCTTCGGTCGTCAGCCGGACCAGCGTCTGCGGCCGCTTCCCCTTGAACCCCTTCCAGATCTCGACCAGCCCCGCCTCCTGGAGCGTCGTCAGGTGACGGCTCAGGTTCCCGTCGGTCAGCGCGCACAGGTCGCGCAGCTGGCCGAACACCAGCCCGTCGCGGTGGGCCAGCAGCGACGTGAGGATGCCGAGCCGGGCCTTCTCGTGCAGCACCCGGTCGATCCCGTCGAAGCTGTACCGGCCGGGGTTATCGGCCATCGTCCCGCTCCAGGTTCCAGTACAGGACCGCCGCCATCGCCGCCTGCCCGACCCCGAACGGCAAGCCCATCGCCCACGGGGAGAACGCGGCCGGGCCGGCCGACACGGCGAGGTTCACCGTCCCGGCCAGCAGGTAGAAGACCGCGACCGCGGCGGTCGCCCGCGGCAACAGCCGGCACGACGCGAACATCCCCAGGGCGAAGATCACCTGCCACAGCCCGGGGAGCAGCCGCGCGGACTCCGGCGCGTGCCGGGCGACCACCAGCGTCACCAGCGCCCCGGCGGCAAGGCACGGGGCGAACTGCCCGACCGCCAGCAGGGTCAACTCCCGGCTCAACGGGTGCCGCGCCGACCAGCGGCGGAACAGCAGCCCCGACCCGGCGGCGGCGGCCCCGACGGCGGCGGTCGTCACCCACAGGGCGAGGTAGCCGGCCACGTCGGCGGCCGGGTCCGGGACCAGGTGCGGCTGGACGACCGCGGCCAGGACGGCCAGCGCCCCCGACGTGCCGACCGGCACGGACCGGTAGCCGCGGAACCGCTCGGCGACGGCCGCGCGGGCGCGGATCTCGGCGATCTGCGACAGCGCCTCGCGTAACTCCACGACGACCCTCCGCCGCGTTGCGGCTTTGCATTATAAAGTAACATC
>DASSAT010000101.1:0-9802 GCA_035699305.1 Fimbriiglobus sp.
TCGTTCCCAAGCTCTGCTTGGGAACGCAGTTCGCCAAGCTCTGCTTGGCGGGTTGAGGCGGGTGTTGACGCCGCGGGGTGGCCCGCGAAGCGGAGCTTCGCGAACGGCGTTCCCAAGCAGAGCTTGGGAACGAGTGGCCACTCACTTCTTGGCCGGTCCCGGTGGTGGTGCGGCGGGCGCCTTCTCCTTCTTGGCGTCCTTCTTCTCCTTGTCCTTCTCCTTGTCCTTGCCTTCCCCCGCCTTCACCTCGGCGGCGGCCCGCACCCGGGCGTCCAGCGCCACTTCCTCGCCCTCTTCCAGCCCTTCGAGGATTTGGATGTTCTGTTCGTTCGCTTCGCCGATCGTGACCTCGCGCCGCTCCAGCCCGCCGCCCGTCTTGACGTAGCAGATGTGCTCGCCGCCAGACTCGGTGACGGCCGACACCGGGACGGTCAGCGCGTTCGGGATGGTCTTGACACGGATCGTGACCTCGGCGGTCATCCCCGGCCGCAGCCCGGCCTCCGACGGTAGGTCGGTGATGGTGATGAGCGTCTCGTACTCCTTGACGGCGTTGCCCCAGCCCCGGTCGTTCTGGGCCAGGGTGGCGACCGACTTGACCGTGCCGTGCAGGACTTGCCCGCGCAGCGCCTCGATCTGCATGGTGGCGGGCATCCCCTTGAGCACCTTCTTGACCACCGACTCGTGGACGCTCATCTTAACCTGCATATTGTCCAGGTCGGGGAGGGTGAAGATCGGCTGCTGGAAGTAGACGTTTCCCCCGGGGCGGATACGGGACGACTCGTCCCAGTAGCGGCGGTTGTAGTAGATGACGATCCCGTCCTGCGGGGCGCGGACGACGCACTTCTCCATCTGCTCCCGAAGCCGCTTGAGGTGCTGGTCCTCCAGGTCGGCCATCGTCGTCGCCGATTTCACCTCGTTGTCCGCCTTCTCGGTGGCGGCCGCCTGGCTCTTCTTGGTCCGCACCAGTTCGCGCTCGGCGTCACGCGACTTGGCCTTCAACTCGACCTGCTTCTTATGGCTGGTAAAGTTCTCGAACAGATGGAGGTCGGCCTTCTTCTCCGAGACCGCGTACTCCTTGGACTTGACGGTCAGTTCCAGGGTCGGGAGTTGTTCCAACTGGGCGAACCCTTTCTTGACCAACCCTTGGGTGAACTCCAGGTCATCCTTGGCCCGCTGCAACTCCATGTTGGCCAGCTCGATGGCTCCCCTCCGCTTGTCCACCTCGACCTGATATTCCCCCTTCTTGCCTTTCACGTCCGTGTAAGAATCCAGGTCGATCTCCGCCAGTTTCAGGGCTAGGTTGGCCTTGTCGATCTCCGACAACTCCTTGTTCTGCTGGACCTCCAGCTCGCTCCGGGCCGCCTTGGCCTTGTTGACCGCCTGCTGCCACTTGACCGTCTGCTCGTTGATCCCCTTCTTGAGGACGTCGGTGTCGAACCGGCAGACCTCGTCCCCCTTCTTGACCCGGGTCCCCTCCGGGAGGATGGTGGCGATCTTGCCGCCGCCCTCGACCTCGCAGTTCACCTGCGCGGAGTTGGCACTCTCCAACTCGCCGCGGTCGGTCACGGTGATGACCAGGTCGCCGCGGGTGGCCTTGGCGGTGATGACGTCGGCGGCCTTGCGGTCGGGCAGGCCGTAGGTGATGCCGGCGTAGGCCAGCCCGCCCAGCAGCAGGGCGAGGGCGCCGTAGCGGAGCAGTCGGCCGCCGCCGCGCTTGCGGCCGCTACGGGCCGCCGGGGCGGCCAGGGGCGGCAGGGACAGGGCGGGGTTCCGGGAGCCGTTCGGGTGAGACGGGCGGCTCGTCGGCGGCGGGGCGGTCTGAAGTTCGGGCGGAGGCATTGATGGGAAACCCTCGCTGGTCCAGTTGCAGTGCTTCCAAGTCTAACAGAAGTTGCACCCGTTGTTGCTCGTAAGTGAAGTAACTTCCGGCCAGGCTGTTACGGGCGTTCAGCAGGGTCGATAACGCCTGGAGCAGGTTCAGGGTGGTGGCCCCGCCCTGCTGCTGCTGCGGGCGGAACAGGTTGATCCGCTCGTTCTCGAACTGCCGGGCCGCCGACAAAAGCGACTGGCGGGCGACCTCGAACCCGACCCGCTGCTGCCTCAGGCCGCGCAGGTCCTGGCGGATGGCGAACTCGATCCGGTCGGACAGCTGCATGTAGCCCCGCTTGGCCCGCTGGTAGGTGATCAGGCTGAGCCGGTAGGCGTTCCGCTCGGCCTGCCGGTTCAGCGGGCCGTCGAACTGGAGGCCGATCGAGTACTGGCTGGCGTCGGCGCTGAACGCGACCGGGTTGAGGCGGCCCGGCTCGGTGACGAGGTTGGCCTTCGCCACCACGTCCAGGCCGCTGCGCAGGGCGTTGGCGGCGACCGTCACCTTCCGCCAGGCGTCCGTCACCGCTCCGAGCTGGTTCTGGAGGTCGAGCCGGTACGTCTTCGCGTAAGCCAGCGCGTCGGCCTCGGCCGCCTCGACCTCCGGCAACTCGATCAGGTAGATGCGGCTTTGCGTCTGGATGGCGATGGCCGCGTCGAGCGGACTCAGGACCGCCCGGATGTCCTGGGTCAGTTCGGTCCACGACGCCAGCCGGCCCGCGTCGGTGTCGGTCACGGCCCGCTGGTGCCGGTCGATGGCGGCCGACGCCTTCGTCACCTCGGCGGCGATGGCCGGGAGTTGCTTCTCCAACTCGTCGTGCGCCGACCGGGCGCGGGACCGGGCGTCCGGGTCGTCCCCGGGGCGGGTCGGCCGGTCGAGCTGCCGGCCCCACTTCGCCAGGTCGGCGGTCGCCTGCTCCAGGGCGGCCGGGACGCGGGCGGCCAGTCCGCGGAGGGTGGCGAAGTGGGCGCGCAGGGCGTCCGCCGGCGGGGGCTGGCCCAGCTCCCGCAGCCGCTCGCGCTGGAACGTGTCCAGATCCTCGCGGAGCTTCTCCAGGACCGGGTCGGTGAGGACGAACTGGTCCAGCTGGGAGTCGTCCAGTTCGACCGGGATGCGCGGCGGCACGCCGAGCTGGAGCTTGTAGCCGTCCAGGGCGTTTTGCAGCCCGAGTTCGGCCGAGATCACCCCGAGCTGGGCCTGCTGGAGCTGCTGGTAGAACTGGTCCAGCTCGACCACCGACCGCCGGCCGCCGCGGAACAGCTCGTTGTAGAGGCCGTAGGTCTCCTGGATTTGCTTCAAGTTGAGCTGGGCGTTGCGGTAGCTCTGGACGGCCCGGAGCAGGTCGAGGTAGCTGGTGCCGCCGCCGCCGACCGCGACCGACGCCCAGAACGCCTTGCGGAACCGGGCGAACTGCCGCACCGTGTAAAGCACGTCGCGCTCGGCCTGGGTCAGCGTCTCCAGCCGGACCTTCCGACCGGCGTTGCGCAGCAGGGGTTGGATCAAGCTGATGGCAGCGTTCGACCGGACGGTCTGGGTGCCGCCGGTGTATTCGTAGGTCAGGGCGTTGGCGAAATCGACGAGCAACTGACCCCCCGCCGCGAAGTTCCGGTTGAACCCGAAGTCGGTGTTCACGCCGAGCGTGTTCGTCTCGTTCGGCAGGCTGCTAGTGCCGAAGTGGGTGAAGGTCGTATTGTTCCGCAGGAACCACCGGCAATCGAACTCGAACCGGTTGAGCGTCAGGGCCAGCGCCTGGATGTACACGTCTTCGAGGGTGGTCTGGTACTCGCGGCTGTTGAGCAGGGCCAGCTCGACCGCCTTGTCCGGGGTGAGCTTGAGGGTGCCCTTCTCGTCCAGACCGAGGGACCGCTCCCACCCGGGCGGCTCGATCGCGTCGGTGTAGCCGTCCTTGCCCCAGTGGCTCGACCCCCGCATCCCGCCGGGCCGGGCCATGAACAGGGCCGCGGACGGGTCGTCGGGCGGCTTGGGCGGGTGGTCGGGGTCGAACGGGTCGGCGAGCCGGGAGCCGGCGGCCGGCTCGACCCGGGTGCGGCCGATGTCGAACGCCGGCACGACCACCCGCTCGCGGATGATCGGGTAGGTCTCGGCGTCGGCGGACCGGCGGTAGTGCGACCGGGTGCAGCCGGCCAGCACGACGGCAAACAGCAGCATCCTTGCCCGCACGGCTCCCCCCCAGGGCCGCAGGTCGGACGGTCACACACTCACGCAGTCGGATGGCGTCCTTTACCAGCCGACCGCTATTAGATCAACGTCGCCCGGCCGGGTCTATTTCCGTGGAGGTGAGCAGAGGGGCGGGGCCAACCCGGCAGGCTGGGCGGGTTACGCGGGCCGCCACTCGTAAGTCGCGGACTGGCCGACGTTTTCCTCGACCTCGACGCGGAGGACGGTCGGGGTGAAGCGGTGCCGGGTGCGGAGGGCGTCGGCGAGCCGGCCGGCGATGTAGTGGGCGATCCGCTCGGCGGTGGTGTTCTCGATCGGCAGTAGCACGCAGTCCTCGCGGGGGAAGACCCACTCGCGGTCCTTGTACGTCACCCGCACCCGGCCCGGCTGCTCCTCGACCGAGATGACCGGGTTCGCCGTGGCCAGCAACATGCGGTGGTCGAGTTCGTCGGTGATCTCTTTCGTCCTCTGCTTGAGGGCGATGAAGTCGAAGACGTAGAAGTTCTCGTCCAGCGACCCTTCGACCTCGACGGTGGCGCGGTAGTTGTGTCCGTGCAGCCGCTCGCACTGGTGGCCGGCGTAGCTGATGAAGTGGCCGGCGCAGAAGACCAGGTGGTCCTTGGTGACGCGGACGACGTAGCGCTCGGACGGCATGGTTCAGAGCCAGTCGGGGACGTTCCAGCGGAACGGTGCGGCGGGCGATACCTTATTCTCCCGCAGGGCGACGAACAGGCAAGCGGCGATCAGGTCGGCGGTGGTGCCGGGGTTGAGTTTGTTGCCGTCGGACCGCAGGTGCCGGTCGAGCGCGACCCCGGCGGCGCGGCCCTCGGTGGTGGAAAGTCCGCCGAGCCGCAGCACCTCGGCGGCGCGACAGCGGACGTCCTCGGCGACGGCCGGGCCGTTCTTGCGGGCGATGAGGCTGTCCGGGTACTCGGCGAGCCAGCGGAGTTGCGAGTGGATGATCGCGGCCTCCACGCAGCCGAACCGCTCCAGACCGTCGAGGAACGCTGGTACGCCGAAGTCGAAGACGTCGGCGAAGCCGTTGGCGTACTGCCGGGCGATCAGATCGCGGTCGGCTGCGAGCTTCATCGCTTCCAGTAGGGTGACGGTCGGCTCGGAGCGGACGTCTTGCTCCGGCGCGTCGCCAAGACCACCGGGGTTGGCGAGGCGAATGGCTTCGTAGGCCATCCTTGCATCCTCCCGGGTCAATTTCGCGAGGACCGCACGCAGCGTGGCGCGAAAGTCGAGCGGGTTATCGGCGACCGCCAAGGGAGCGATCAGCAGGATGATTCCGAGGTTGGTATTTGATCGCGCGTCAGACCAAGTTTCAGCGACAGCATGCGATACAATCAGCCCGACCGAGCTGCCAGGGGCATAATCGAAGATCCAGGCTGAGCGGGCCGCACTTATCAGGAAGTCGGTGAACTCCACATCGGCGAACGGCATCCCTGGGTAGACATTGCCGACCTTTCGACTACTCGCTTCCCAGATGCAGCCGATCTGATACCGCAGGCTGTTGTCTTTGACTTTGACCGTCATGGCCGGTACTCCTCGGCCAGGAAATGGACGACTGCCCTGGCGATGTCTTGCCCGGTCGCCGCGGCGAGCGCCCGCCAACCAGGGACGGCGTTCACCTCGATCACGTACCACTCGCCGCCCAGCCCCGGCAGCAGGTCTACCCCGGCCACCGCCGCCCCGACCGTCTCCGCGGCTTGCACCGCCAGCTTTCGCTCCGGCAGTGCCAGCTCGGTCCGCTCGGCGGTGCCGCCCTGGGCGACGTTCGTCCGCCAATCGCCGTGCGATGACCGCTTCATCGCCGCGACCACCTTGCCGCCGATCACGAACGCCCGCAGGTCCCAGCCGGGGTGGCGGACGAACCGTTGCAGGTAGAGTACGCCGCCGGTCTGCTCGATGGCGCGGAAGGTCCGCCACGCCAGTTCGGGGTCGGTGACGCGCACCATGCCGCGGCCCTCGGCGCCGAAGAGCGGCTTGACCACCACGTCGCCTCCGAGGCGGTCGAACGCCATCAGGGCGTCGTCGGCCCGCTGGCAGGCGACCGTCTCCGGCACCGGCAGCCCGGCCGCGAGGAGCCGGACGTTGGTCAGGTACTTGTCCACGCACGCCTCGACGGCCCGCGGCGGGTTGAGCACCCGGACGCCGGCCACGGCCGCCGCGTGCAGCAGGTCCATGCGGAAGACGACCTGCTCCAGCGACCCGGCCGGCATCGTGCGGACGATCGCGGCATCGTACCCAACGAGCGGTTCAAGTCCGGGGCAGGGGGCGCCTGTGGAAAGACGGCGGAAGTCGAGAACGTCGGCGGCGTGGCCGAGGTCGGCCGCGGCCCGCGCCAGGTCCTGGACGTGCCAGCCGGTGCCGCCGGAGAGGAGGGCGAGGCGCATCAGGGTTGGGTTTCGTCGGCGGCCGGCTCGGCTGATTCCGGGGCTGGCGGGGGGAACAGATCGGCCACCCGAACGTGGAACCCGGGCAGGATTGGGTCTCCGATCAACTCGTCATTGGCGGTTAAGCGGCGGATGACGCCGGTCGCCAAGTAGACGTACACCGACCGGCAGGGTGGGTTCACGACCCAAACCATCGGCACGGCGACGAGGAGGTAGTCGTTAACCTTGTCCTCGACTTCGCGGTACTCGTCGTTCGGGGAAACGACCTCGACGGCGAGGTCCGGGACCAGCCGGCCGTAACCACGGGGCAACTGGTTGTCGGGAAATCGGCCATGCCGGACAAACGATGCGTCCGGCTTACGAACCAGTTTCGGCCGATGGGGAAAGCAGATATAGCCGGCCTCGGACTCGAACACCCAGCCGTGGCTGCCTCCCGAGACCCACTGCCTGAGTAGGTGGCCGATCTGACTCTGGACCCAGCTCGATTCCAGGCCCATGCCTTTCTCCTTGGGTTCCCCATCTACGAGTTCAAACCCATCCATGCCAGACATCTGCTCGAACTCATCGGGCGTGATCAGGGGCCGGTGCAGCACGTTCATGACGATCCTCCCTCGCTACATACCAACAAGAGGGCGAGGTGCATCAGGGTTGGGCCGGTGCGGCGGGCGGGAACAGGTTCGCGAGCCGAACCTGGAACCCGGGGAGGACCTGCTCGCCGCTGAGCGTCGCGTCGGGTTCGACCGGAACGCTGCTCCGATCCGGGTAGTAGACCCGCGCTCGCCGCATCTGGGGGTAGATCACCCACACCAAAGAAACTCCCGCGGCGAGGTAATCCTCGACCTTTCCTTCCAGTTCCTCGGCCTTCTCGTTCGGGGAGACGACCTCGGCCGCCAGGTCCGGGGCGATTGTGACGTGCCCCTCGGGAAGCTGTTCGCCGGGCAGTCGCCCATAGCGGATCACCGCGATGTCCGGGTAGCGAACCGACCCTGGTCGATGGGGGAAACAGACGAACCCGGCATCGGCGTGCAAGACCCAGCCGAACCGGTTGGTCCGACAATACTCCAACAGGGCCGCGTAGAGTATCCCGCCGACCCAACTGGAAATCGTTCCCATCGGGCGCCTCACAAGTTTCCCATCGACCAGTTCGAATCGGTGTCCGTCCACAATCTTGAGCAGATCGTCGGGCTGGTAAGTCTTCTTCGCAACGACACTCATCGACATGGCTGCCCCTCCCGTCGCAGTTTACTCCCCGTAGAACGACTTCCGCAATAGCGTCTGTTCAGTTCGGCCGAACGAGTGGCAGTTGCCGGTCTTCAGGTTCACGAACGTGACTTCCGCCGGCGAGAACAGGAGCGGGTCGATCTTGTAGAAGTCGCCGGTGCGGGCGAATAGCTCCGCGAAGAGCGCCCCGTGGTCCTTCGACGCGCTCGACGGCACCCGCGGGCCGATTGATTCGATTTGCTCGTCGTCGGCCCGGACCCAGAGCGTCACCCGACCGCCGTAAAGGATGGCGTCGTTGGTCCGGCCGATGGCGGTCAACTCGTCGCGGGCGACCGGCGGCAGCGGGGCGACGCCGTAGCCGCTGACCACCTGCTGGACGTCGAACTTGAGTTCGTGGAGCTTGTGTAGGGCCGTCTCGACGGAGCGCGCGACGACCTGCACGTTACCGGCCAGGCTCGACGCCGGGGCGACCAGTAGCGTCAGCCGCTCCACCGACGGCGGCAGTCGGCGCACCAGCGACGAGACCACCTCCTCGGTCGGGTGCTTGCGCGACTCGATCACCCCGACGGCGCACTGCGGCTCCTCCTTGCCGGGGATGTGCTGGAAGAGTTCTTCCTTGGCGTAGGCCGCGCGCATCGGGCCGGAGCCCATGCCGAAGAACTTGCCATCGATGGATACCTGCCAGCCGGCGTACTGCGACGCGAGGCACGCTCGCACCGGGTCGTCGGTCCGCACCTGCACCGCCGGGCCGGGGAGTTCCGGGATCGGCGACGGCACGAACGCCACGTCGGCGAGGTCGGCGAGGCAGACACGGGCCATGAGCAACCCGGCGGCGAGGCTGCCGGTGACGCCGCCGCCGCAGTCGATCACCCGGCTGCCGCCGACGCGGGAGACGGCCACCCGCAGGGCGTCGGCGTTGCGTTCCAGTTCGTTGGCCACGCGGTCGGCTCGGTCGTTCAGGGTCGGCATGACTCGCCCTCCGGCGTGGGGAACCCGAACAGACGATCCAGCTCCACCGCCCGTGATTGTAACCGCGACAGGCACTCCGCCTCGGTGTCCGCCTCGGTGAGGATAGTCAGGACCGGGTGCCCGACCTCGATCACCTCGCCGGGGTGTGGCACGTCGGCGAAGTCGGGCCGTCGCCACACGTCGGCGGCATGACGAACGGAGTTCTCCCACGGGCCGGACACGGGGAAGGTGAGCCGGTGCGGGGCGTAGTAGATCGCTTTGCCGACGGTCTTTGTAGGTCGGGTCGAGTCTTCGAGGCCCGACGCGAGTACCGGTCGGCCGGTAGCAAACTCGATGACCTCGGCCGACGCGGGGTATCGCGGATTCACTTCGACAATGTAGGGGGCGTCGGCGAACACACAATCGACCCCGAAGAGTCCCCGGATGCCCGCCTCGACCTTCAGCGTGTGCCCGATGATGTGGAAGTACCAACTCGGCCCGTATCGCGACTGTGGAACGACCAGGCTCCCGGCGTAGCGGAAGTTCGAAGCATGGAGCCAGGGGCTTCCGATCAGTTGTCGGGATACGCCGAGGAAAATCGTGCACCCTTCGACAGCGCAGAGGACGGCCGCGAACGGCTCACCCGGGATGAACTCTTGAAAGTAGTGGCCTGGTGACGGGCCCTCCTGGTCGAACGGAGTTGCAAACCGTACCCCGAACCCACCTGAGCCAGCGCTCGGCTTTCGAAGCCAGCGGCGGTCCTGGTGTAGCAGCGTTCCGGGATGCCGTGGCTCGGGGTGTGCGAGCGCTGAGCCGGTCAACATGGCCGACAACTCGAAGGGGTCCCGCACCCTCGTCAGCACGTCCGAGCCGTTCCCCCACAGTTCGCGCTCGCGGCTAAGTTCGGCGATCAGCTCCGGGTAGTTCTCCAGCCCCCCCGTGTACATCCACGGCATCGGCGGGGCTTGCTTCGCCAGCTCGAACAGCCCCTCGGGATAGCGGTCAGGCGGGCAGCGGAGGCAGTCGCAGATTTGCTCGGTGTCGGCGTCGGCGAACAGGTCGATGGCGAACGGCTCCAGCCCGGCCCGGCGCGCTGAGGCGGCCGCGGCCCGGGCCGACGCCCCCAGGATCAGCACCCGGTCGGCCACGGCGTCCTCCCTGGGACCGCGGCCGTCCCGGCCGCTCTTGC
>DASSAT010000102.1:0-6240 GCA_035699305.1 Fimbriiglobus sp.
GGCCCACCGTGCGAGCACAAATGGTGGGCCTCGAAGACTCGACCCACCCTACGTGGCATCACGGCTCCAACGACGCGCCGCCTTCGCCGACGCGCACCACCCGCACCGTCGGGAACCGCCGGCCGCCCTCGATCGGGTGGCCGGCCGTCACCACCACCAGGTCATCGGCCTTCACCGCTCCCGCTGCGAAGGCGTCGCGCACCGCCGCGGCCAGCCGGTCGCCGCCGGGGGCCAGCGTCGCCATCAGCACCGGCTCGATCCCCCAGACCACCGCCATCCGCCGCAGCACCGCCGCCGTCGGGGCCGGGGCCACCACCCGCGGCCACGGCCGGTAGCGCGCCAAGAGCCGCGCCGTGCGGCCGGAGAGCGTCGGCGTGATGATCGCCGCCGCCCCGACCTCCCGCGCCAGCCGGCACGCGGCCTCCGCGATCGGGTCGTCGATGCCGTCGGAATGCAGGATCGGGAACGGACTGATCTCTGCCCCGCCGGCCGGCTCCAGGTGCCGCTCGGTCTCCTCGGCGATGCGGGCCATGCACGCGACTGTCTCGACCGGGTACTTGCCGACCGCCGTCTCGCCGGAGAGCATCACCGCGTCGGTGCCGTCGCAGATGGCGTTGGCCACGTCGCTGGCCTCGGCCCGCGTCGGCCGCGGGTTGTAGCGCATGCTCTCCAGCATCTCGGTCGCGGTCACGACCGGCTTGCCGTGCGCCCGGGCCTCGGCGATGAGCTGCTTCTGCACCATCGGCAACTGTTCGAGCGGCGTCTCGACGCCGAGGTCGCCACGGGCCACCATGATGCCGTCGAACGCGGCGACGATCGCCCCGGCGCGGTTCACCGCCTCGGGCCGCTCGATCTTGGCCATGACCGGGACGGACAGCCCGTGCTCGGCCGCGGCGCGACGCAGCTCGTCGGCCGCCGACGGGCCGCGGACGAATGACAGCGCCAGCCAGTCCATCCTGGCCTTCGCTGCGATCGCAATGGCCTCCCGGTCGCGGTCAGTGACGACGGGGATCGTCAGCGGCGTGTCCGGCAGGTTCAGCCCCTTGTTCTCCAGCAAGGTGCCGCCGATCACCACCTCCGCGGCGAGCCGGCCGGCGTCGGTCGCCTTGGCGACGAGATGGAGCCGGCCGTCGTCGAGGAGGATGCGCTGCCCGGGCCGCACGTCCGCCAGCGCCTCCGGCTCGGTGATGACAATATCCCCTTCGTGCGTCGGCTCGGCAGCGAGCGAGAAGTGGACCACTTCCGCCGGCAACAGCGGCCGCGGGGCGGGTATCCTGACGCGGAGCTTCGGCCCCGGCAGGTCGGCGAGGACAGCGGCGGTCTTCCGCTGGCGGTCGGCCTCGGCGCGGAACCGGGCGACCCGGGCGATGTGTTCGTCGGGCGTGCCGTGCGAGAAGTTGATGCGGGCCACGTCCGCCCCGGCGCGGAGCAGCGCCGCCAGGACGTTCGGGTCGTCCGTGGCCGGGCCGAGGGTGACGACGATCTTGGTCCGCCGCAGCATGCAGGTGGTCCTCCGTTGACAGGGAGTGGTGTAGGGCATGGCGAGTGATGTTCAATCGCGACGCGTGCGGATCGGCTGCGTGGCGGGGGCCTGGGTCGTCGGGCTGGCCGGTGCGGCGCTGGGGTATCTCCTGGACCCGGAGCCGGGCGCGGCCAACCCCGTCCTCCGGGACACGGCGATCCTCGCGGTCCTATTCTGGGCCTTCGGCGGTACGGAGATGCTCCGCCTCCGGGCGGAGGAGTGGCACGGCGGCTCGGACCGCCGAGCGATGGCCCAGGCCGGGTGGCTGGCCGGCTGGCTGATGTTCCTGATCCACGTCGCGGCGGCGTTCCACGTCGCGCACGGGTGGTCGCACAGAGCGGCCTACGAGCACACGGAGCAGACCGCGGGCGTCGGCGAAGGTATCTACGTCAACTACCTGTTCGGGCTGGTGTGGGGGGCGGACGCGGTGTGGTTCGTCGGCTTCCCAACAAGTTACGCCCGCCGGCCGCGGTGGGTCGGGTGGGCGGTCCACGGGTTCCTGGCGTTCGTGACGTTCAACGCGACGGTGATCTACGGGACGGGGTTGGCGCGATGGATGGGGGTGATCCTGTTCGCGCTGTTGGGGTGGTGCTGGGTAAAGCGGGCGCGGTCTCCGTAGGTCGGGTCGAGTCTTCGAGGCCCGACGGATTGGAAAGCGTCGGGCCTCGAAGACTCGACCCGATCTACGGAAGCCGATCGCGCCACACGCGCCGCAACGCCTCCTCCAGGCTCCGCACGTATCGCGGGGCGTCGGCCAGCGGCGACTTCGCCAGCCGATCCCGCAACCCCGCCCGTATCTCCGTCAGCTCCTCCCGGCGGTTCGTCCACTCCTTCGCCAGCCGTACCAACTCCTCCGACGATTGCGCGACGAACTCCGGCAAGCCGACCGTCGTCATCGCCATGATGCCTTGCCGCGAGACGTAGCTCGGCCCGGCCACGGTCAGCACCGGCACGCCCATCCACAACGAGTCGCCGGTCGAGACCCCGCCGTTGTACGGGAACGGGTCCAGCGACAGGTCGAACTGGCTGTAAGTGGCGAAATACTCCTGCCGCGGCAGACGGAAGACCAGCTCCACGCGCTCGCGCGAGACGCCGCGCTCGGCGAACCGGTCGAGCAACCGCTCCGCCCCACCGCGGGATTGGCCAGCCAGTAGCACCAGCCGCGAGTCGGGGACCGCTTGCAGGACCGCCGCCCACGCTTCCAGACAGGCGTCGGAAATCTTCGCCGAGTTGTTCAGGCAGCCGAAGGTAAACTCCCGCTGTGGCAGCGGCGTCACCGGCGGCGCGTCCGTCGGCGGGGCGTAGACCCAGGCCGTCTCCGGCAGCCATAGCAGCGACTCCGCGTACAGGTGCTCCGTCCGCCCCGGCGGGTCGGAGACCGGGTCCGTGATGCGGTAATCGACCGCCTTGAGGCCGGTCGTGTTCGGGTAGCCGAACAGCGTCGCTTGCACCGGGGCCGGGCGCGCGGCCAGCAGAAGCAAGCGATTCCCGGCCGTGTGGCCGCCCAGGTCGATCAGCACGTCGAGGTTGTCGCCGCGGATCAGGTCGAACGCCTGTGCGTCGGTCAGTCCGCCGACCGGCCGCCAGTGGTCGGCGAGCGCCTTCAACTTCTCGGTGGTGTCGTCCGGCCGCATGATGCTGGCATACGCGATCACCTCCACCCGTTCGCGGTCGTGGTGCCGTAGCAGCGTCTCGATGAACCCGGCGACGGTGTGGCCGCGGAAGTCGGCCGACAGGTAGCCGATCCGCATTCGCCGGTCGGGGTCGTGCGGCTCCGGCACCGGCGGCGGGCCGGGCGTCGGGCCGGCGAAGCGGGCCGCCCAGGCGAGGTGCTCGTCGCGGACCTGCTCCGGCGTGACGCGGGACGAGTAGTTCAGATGCAGAAGCAAGTTGCTGTGGATCGCCGGGGCGAGCGGCTGGCGGGCCAGCGACTCGCGGAAGCAGGCGATCGCCTCCTCGGGCCGGCCCTGCTCGGCGAGGTTCGTGCCCAGGTTGCTCCAGGCGTCGCCGAGTTCCGGCTTCAGCTCGACCGCCCGCTGGTAGTGGGCGAGGGCGTCGTCCTTGCGGCCGGTGGCTTCCAGGACCAGCCCCAGCCCGTTGTGTGCCTCGGCGTAGTCGGGCTTCAGTTGCAGCGCCCGCTGGTGTAGTTCCTGCGCTTCGGCCGTCTGCCCGCCAGCGGCGAGTGCCAGGCCGAGGTTGTAGTAGTTACGGTGGTCGTCCGGCCGCAACTCGACCGCCTTCCGCATCGCCGCGACGCCCTCGTCCCACTGGCCGGCGCGGACCAGGGCGTCGCCGAGCCGGCTGTGCGCGTCGGGGTTGGTCGGCTCCAGTCGGGCGACCACGGCGAAGCTCTCGGCCGCGCCGGCCGCGTCGCCGACCGCTGACAGGGCCAGACCCAGGTTGAACGCGGCCCCGGCGTGGGCGGGGTTGGCGGTGAGACAGGCGCGGTAGTGTCCGGCCGCCTCTCGCGGTCGGTTGGCCCGGCGGTACAGGTTGCCGAGGTTGAAGTGGGCATCCGGGTGGCCGGGGGTGGCGGCCAGGGCGAGGTTGTAGCACTCGGCCGCCTCGTCCACCCGGCCGGCGCGGACGAGCAGCACCCCGAGGTTGCACAGCGCCGGGGTGTGGGCCGGGTACGACCGCAGTAGATCGCGGTACATCCGCTCGGCCGCGGCGAACTCGCCGGACCGGTGGACGGCGACCGCCCGGGCGAACTGGTTATCGAGGTCGAGCATGACCCCCTCCGGGGGAAATCCCAAATCCCAAGCACCAAATCCCAAACAAGGCAGGTGTCCCCTGTCTTATTTGGGATTTGGCGCTTGGGATTTGGGATTTCCCGCCGCGGGCGGGTTATTCGCCGACGTACGGCAACAGCCCCATGAACCGGGCGCGCTTGACGGCGGTGGAGACGGCCCGCTGGTAAGCGGCGCACAGCCCGCTGCGCTTGCGGCTGAACAGCTTGCCCTGGCTGGTGACCAGCTTCTTGAGGGCCGGCACGTCCTTGTAGTCCACGAACGCCGGCCGGGGGCACCCCTCCTTGGTGCAGAACCGGCAGCGGCTCTTCCGGCTCCGCAGGTTCTTCTTGCGGATCATCGAGTCTGGCGCCTTTCCCGTAGGGGACGGTGTTTCGGAAGGTGTTAAGGTAGGAGTCGATAACGGAGGTGTCAACGGGCCACGTCCGGCCTCAGCGGTTCGGCGAGTGGGCAGGCGGGCCGCCCGCACCACGGCACGATCAAACCACGACGCTCTCCCCCCGCTCGGGGATCGCCACGTCGGCAAACCCCGCCTCGCGCAGTCCCGCCGCCAGCGCCTCCGCCCGCTCCAGCTCGCCGTGGACCAGCCGCACCGCCTTCGCCGTGTCGGCGAGCGGGGTCAGCATCTTCACCAACTCGCCGTGGTCGGCGTGCGCGGACAGGCCGTTGAGGACGACCACCTCGGCCTTCACCGGCACCGCCCGCCCCAGGACGCGGACCTCCGAATGCTTCTCCACCAGCCGCCGACCGAGCGTGTGGGGGGCCTGGTAGCCGACGATCAGTACCGTGTTCCGCGGGTTGTCCAGGTTGTGCTTGAGGTGATGCAGGATGCGGCCGGCCTCGCACATCCCGCTGGCGGAGATGATGACCGCCGGGCCGGGCAGCTTGTTGAGCGCGATACTCTCGTTGACCGTCTCCACATAGCGGACGTGCTGCTCGCCGAAGAGTTCCGGGTGCTCGTCGAGGAGCCTGAGCGCCCCGGCGTCGTAGCACTCGGGGTGCGAGCGGAACACCTCGGTGGCCCGGTTCGCCATCGGGCTATCGACGGTGATCGGCACGTCGGCGAGTTTGCCGGCCTCGATGAGCTGGTGCAGGAAGTAGACGACGGTCTGGGTGCGGCCGACGCTGAACGCCGGGATGAGCACCTTGCCGCCGCGGTCGGCGGTGCGGCGGACCACCTCGCCGAGCTTCTCGGCCGTCTCCTCGACCGGCTCGTGCGTGTGGCCGCCGTAGGTGCTCTCGCTGACGATCAGGTCGGCCGGCGGGACCGGGGCCGGGTCGCGGAGGATCGGCGTCCCCGGCCGGCCGACGTCGCCGGTGAAGGTGATCCGCTTCTCGCCCACCCGGACGGCGATCATCGCCGAGCCGAGCAGGTGCCCGGCCTCGACGTAGGTCGCCTCCAGCCCGGGGAAGACCCGGACCGCCTCCTCGTACTGCACCGCCTTGAGCCGTAGCAGGGTGCGGTACACGTCGCGGGCGTCGTAGAGCGGCTCGACCCGCGGCTCGCCCTTCCCGCGCTTGCGGTTGAGGTAGTGCGCGTCCTCCTCCTGAATCTTGGCGGCGTCGCCGAGCATGACCGCGGTCAGGGCGCGGGTCGCGGCGGTGCAGTAGACGGGGCCTTTGAACCCCTGCCGGACGAGGTTGGGCAGGTTGCCGCAGTGGTCGATGTGGGCGTGGGTGAGCAGGACCGCGTCGATGTCCTTCGGGCGGAACGGGAAGTCGCGGTTGCGCGCGTGGCTCTCGGCACGGCGGCCCTGGAAGAAGCCGCAGTCCACCAGCACCGACCGGCCGGCGGCGTCGAGCCGGTGCATCGACCCGGTGACGGTCCGGGCGGCGCCCCAGAACGTCACCGTCGGGTCGGCAGGCTTGCGGGCCATGGTCGCCCCCTCTCCCCGTGGGGTGCCCGGTCGAAATCCTTTGCGTAGGGTGGGTCGAGTCTTCGAGGCCCACCGTGCGAGCATAATACGG
>DASSAT010000103.1:0-9685 GCA_035699305.1 Fimbriiglobus sp.
GCGATCTTGGCGATCGGGTAGCCGGTCGCCTTGGACGCCAGGGCCGAGGAGCGGGAGACGCGGGGGTTCATCTCGATGGCGGTCATCCGCCCGTCGGCCGGGTTGACCGCGAACTGGATGTTGGACCCGCCCGTCTCGACCCCGATCTCGCGGATGATCGCCTTGGCGGCGTCGCGCATCCGCTGGTACTCCTTGTCGGAGAGGGTCTGCACCGGGGCGACCGTGATCGAGTCGCCGGTGTGGACGCCCATCGGGTCGAGGTTCTCGATCGAGCAGATGATGACGACGTTGTCCGCCCTGTCGCGCATCACCTCCAGCTCGAACTCCTTCCAGCCAATGACTGATTCCTCGACCAGCACCTCGCCGACGGGGCTGAGTTCCAGCCCGAGGGAGATCAGGTCGATGAACTCCTCGCGGTTATAGGCGATGCCGCCGCCGGTGCCGCCGAGGGTGAAGCTCGGCCGCAACACGCACGGCAGGCCGACCTGATCGACGATCTCCAGCGCTTGGGCCAGCGACCGAGCGACGCCGCTTTGGGGCACGTCCACGCCGATCTTGACCATCGCCTCCTTGAACTTCTGGCGATCCTCGGCCTTGTCGATCACGTCGGCTCGGGCGCCGATCATCTCGACGCCGTACTTCTCCAGGACGCCGTGCCGCCACAGGTCCATCGCGGTGTTCAGCCCGGTCTGGCCGCCGAGGGTCGGCAGCAGCGCGTCGGGCCGCTCTTTGGCGATAATCGTCTCGACGACCTGCCAGGTGATCGGCTCGACGTAGGTGCGGTCGGCGGTGTCCGGGTCGGTCATGATGGTGGCCGGGTTTGAGTTCACCAGCACGACCTCGTAGCCCTCCTCCCGCAGGGCTTTGCACGCCTGGGTGCCGGAGTAATCGAACTCGCACGCCTGGCCGATGACGATGGGGCCGGACCCGATCAACAGGACCTTCTTGATGTCGGTGCGCTTCGGCATGGGTCGGAGTGTTCAACGGAAGGGGGCGCAAATCTCGCATCATCTTATATCCAGCGGCCAGCGTGCCAACCGGCCCGAAGTCAGAGGTCAGAGGTCAGAGGTCAGAGGTCAGAGATCAGAGGCCAGAAGTCGGAGGTCAGATAGATTACTGCCTTCCTGACTTCTGGCTTCTGACTTCTGACTTCTGACCTCCGACCTCTGACCTCTGGAAGACGGTCACTCTCCCCTCAGCGGCGTAAGATGACCCCCCGAACGGCCGACCGGGCCGGCTTCCCAACACGAGGACGAACCATGCGGCGGATCGCGGGCACGGCGGCACTCTTCGGGATGCTTGTCGCCGGGGCGGGGCTGGCCCAGGACGGGCCGGTCGCCATCAAGCTCAAGAAGGCCGGGCCGGGCGACGTTGTCAAGGAGACCCGGACCGAGACCACTTCCCAGAAGGTGACGGTCACGGTCATGGGCCAGACCAAGACGAACGACGTGAAGGCGACCGGCAATTACGACTACATCGACGATGTAATCGAGAAACCGAAGGGGGCGCGCAAGCCGACCAAACTGAAGCGGACTTACGAGTCGGCCGATCTGACCGCCAACGGCCAGAAGCAGGACCTCGGTCTGAAAGGTCAGACGGTGCTCATCGAGAAAAAGGGGGACAAGTACACCTTCACCGTCGGGGGCAAGCCGCTCACCGGCAAGGCGGCCGAGCTGCTGGGCAAGGAGTTCTCGGACAAGAAGCAGACCGGCGAAGAGGACTACCTGCCCGGCAAGCCGGTCCGGGTCGGCGAGTCGTGGCCGATCGACGTGGCCAAGGTGGCCGGCGAGCTGGCCGAGGGCGGGATGGTGATCGACGTCACGAAGTCGTCCGCCACCGGCAAACTGACGAAGGTGTACGACAAGCGGGGCAAGAAGTTTGGGGTGATCGAGGTGGCGATGGGCCTGGTCGTGACCAAGCTAGCGAGCGGCCCGCAGGAGGTCCCGCTCAAGGACAGCAAGCTGACCGTCACCCTGACGATGGACGGGTGCATCGACGGCACCGAGGCGACTGGCGGCGGCAAGATGTCTATGACGGGCAAGCTGACCGGGGAGTTCATGGTCCCCGGGGTGGGGGCCGCCCAGATGGTCGTGGACGTGGACCTCGGCATGACCGGCAACACCGTCCAGGTGAAGAAGTAGCCTGAAAGCCTCTAGCTCCAACGGACATGCCCGCGGCAACCGCCGCGGGTTTTTTCGTCCCCTTTCGCGTTGACACGCCCGCGATCGGTGGTATGACTCTCGTCCCTTTGGGGGCCGCCTGCCGCGGGGGAAGGCGACCGGCGGCCGCCCGAACGGACCCGAGACCCGACCACGGACGACGGATGGCCGACGCGACCACCCCGGTGGCGGCCCACAAGGACGCCATCCGCCGGTTCGCCGAGGAGCGCGGCTGGGAGCCGTACCACAGCCCGAAGAACCTCGTCATGGCCCTGGCCAGCGAAGTCGGCGAGCTGTGCGAGGTGTTCCGCTGGCTGACCCCGGACGAGTCCCGGGCGGCGACCGACGACCCGGACACCCGGCAGGCGATCGCCGACGAGTTGGCCGACGTGGCGAACATCGTGTTCCTGTTGAGCGCCCACACCGGGATCGACCTGTCGGAGGCGATCCGCGCGAAGATGGTTAAGAACGCGGTCAAGTACCCGCCTCCGGCGAAGCGCAAGCGGCGGGGGCCGCGTGGGGCGGGGCGGTAGGGGCTTCCCAGGGGGGTGTGTCGTGCGAACCCGTCGGATCGTCTGGACCGGGTCGAGCCTGGCGCTGGCGGTGCTGACCGCCGCCGTCGGTCTGACCGCCCGCGGGCAGGACCGCTCGCCCACGGTGCCGATAACCAGTCCCGTGAAAGCCGCACCGGCACCCACTGGCCGGCCGATCGTCCCGCCGGCGTACCGGACGCCCGTGTCCGACTACCCGGGCGACCCGCAGCCGGGCACCTATCGGCCGCGGATCACGCAACCGGTCATCGCCGGGCCGGACGGCGTCCGCCCGCTGTCGTCCGTGCCGCCCGTTATGCCCGCGCCCGCGGAGCCGAAGCTGCCCGACCCGAAGCCGCTCAACCTGTCTGGGCCGGACGTGCCGGAGCCTGGTCGGCCGGCCGTGGACCCGGTGCCGCCGCCCCCGGCACTGCCCGGAGGCCGGCCCGTGACGATGCCTGCGCTCCCGGCCGTTGTCCCGACCCCGGTCCCGAAGCTGACGCCTGCGGCGGACCCGGCCCGGCCGGTCGTGCAAGAGCTGCCGGCGAGCAGCAACCCGCTGCCGAGCCGCGCGGCGCCGAGCCTGACGGTGGACCTGGTCGCCCCGGAAGAAGTCGGCGTCGGCCAGCCGCTCACCTACGAACTACTCGTCCGCAACGTCGGCACCGCGCCGGCGATGACCGTCCGCGTCGAGGACGAACTGCCGGCCCGCGCCGCGCTCGTCGGCAGCGAGCCGTCGGCCGAGACCTCCGGCGACCGGCTGACGTGGTCGCTCGGGACGATGGAACCCGGGGTCGAGAAGCGGATCAAGGTGACGGTGAGGCCGGGCGACGAGGGCGAACTCCGTACTCGGGCCGCGGTCACGTTCACCTCGGCGGTCGAGGCCCGGGTCAAAGTCACCCGGCCGCGGGTCGCCGTCACGGTGGCCGGGCCGGAGTCACACCGGGTCGGCGAGAAGGTGCCGTTCATCATCAAGCTGTCGAACACCGGGACCGGGCCGGCCGCCCGGGTGATGCTGCGGGCGCAGTTCAGCGACGGGCTGGCCCACGCCCAGGGGCAGGTGATCGAGGCCGAGTTGACCGCCCTCAAGGCCGGGGAGACCCGGGCACTGAGCCTGGAAGCGGTCGGCCTGAAGTCCGGGGCGCAGACCTGCGTGCTGACGGCGTCCGCCGACGGCAGCGCGGTCGAACCGGCCCGGGCGACGGTGACGCTGGTCGAGCCGCTACTGACCGCCCGGCAGTCCGGGCCGTCGCGGTGCCTGGTCAACGCGGAGCCGGTCTACCGGATCGAGCTGTCCAACCCGGGCACGGCGGCCACCGACCCGGTCCAGCTGTGGGCGAGCCTGCCGGCCGGGTTCGAGTTCGTCTCGGCGACCGACGGCGGGGCGTTCGCGGAATCCAACCGGGCAGTCGGGTGGCGTCTGCCGGGCCTGCCGGCCGGCGCGGCCAAGGTGGTGACGCTCAAGGTTCGGGCGACGGCCCCGGGTGAAGGGGTGATCCGCACGGTGGCGATGGCAGGTGTGTCTCATGATGCCGTGACGCCGGCCGGTGGGGTGGCGGGCGACCCGAAGTCGGCAAAGGGGCTGGAGGCGCGGGCTGAGACGGCGATCCGGGCCGAGGGGGTGCCGGCCCTGCGGTTCGAGGTGGTGGACCTGGAGGACCCGATCCCGGTCGGCGGGGAGGCGGTGTACCAGGTCCGGGTGGTGAACCAGGGGACCGCGGCCTGCACCAACGTGCATCTGCTCGCCGAGTTGGCCGAGGGGACGGCCGCGGCGGGGGTCGCCGGCCCGACCACCGGGCGGGCGGCCGGCCAGCAAATCGTATTCGACCCGATCCCGACGCTCGGGGTGAAGGCCGAGGCGGTATACAAGGTGCGGGTCAAGGGGACGGCCGCCGGTGACCAGCGGTTCCGTATGAAGCTGTCGTGCGACCAGATCAAGACGCCGGTCATCAAAGAGGAGAACACCCGGTTTTACTCGCAGTGATCGATTCCCTGGGACCGCGGCCGTCTCGGCCGCTCTTGCTCCGCCAGTCGGGGGCTTATGACGATATCCCAGCGCCTCGACCGGTGAAGCAAGAGCGGCCGGGACGGCCGCGGTCCCAGGGTCGGAAGGGGGAGCGGCTGGCAGAGGATGATATTGAGGGGTTCGAGGGTCGGTGATACGATCCGGCGACTTCGCGGCGAGGTCACGGATCCTCCCGGGCAGGCTCGGCACACCGCCCGCGGCGCGACCGACCCCCTCGACCCCAGGGCTGTCGGACCGGATCATTAGCCGGGCGGCCGCAGGAGGGCCGGCCGGCGGGGGGAGGATACCGCTCATGAGCACAGGACGTGCGCAGAAAGAACTCTTGCGGGTCCACATCCGGTGGATGATCCGCCGGGACATGCCGGAGGTGCTCGCGGCCGAGCGGCAGAGCTTCGAGTTCGCATGGACGGAGGACGACTTCCTGCGCTGCCTGCGGCAGCGCAACTGCATCGGGATGGTGGCCGAGCACAACGACCGCATCATCGGGTTCATGATCTACGAGCTACACAAGAACCGGCTGCACGTCCTGAACTTCGCCGTCGCCCCCGCGTTCCGCCGGACCGGCATCGGCGCGCAGATGGTATCGAAGTTGATCGGCAAGCTGTCCAGCCACCGTCGGTCGAAGATCACCCTGGCGGTGCGGGAGCGGAACCTGCCGGCGCAGCTGTTCTTCCGGTCGCAGGACTTCAAGGCGGTGCGGGTGCTGCGGAACTACTACGAGGACAGCGGCGAGGACGCGTTCCTGATGGAGTACCGGGTCGGTGGCGACGACGACCTGGACCTGTTCGAGTACCCGGCCAACCGGATCGCGCAGTACGAGGAGAACTGACCCACTCCCGGCGTATGGGGGTACGCCGGGCCGGCCCGGTCGGAACTGCCGCACAGGCGTCCGGCCGGGCCGATGTCGTTGACGGACTCGGGGAATGCCATGTTCGGGACGATCTTCTGCGTACTTGTACTCGGACCGGCAACCGCCGTCCCGACCCCGCCAACGCGGGCGCCGGTGGTGGTTGAGGAAGCCCCGGCCCCCCGGCCGCGGGTGACGGTCGAGGTTGCCCCTCCGGCGCGACCGATACAAACTGCCGATCCGGTGCGGTCCGCAGCGGTTGCCCAGCCGGGTTTTAACTTGCGGCCGCCCGAGCCTCGACTTAATGTCAATCCGAGCGGTCCGCCCGTGCCGCTGGCCACCGAACTGCGGCCCCCGCCGAGCTTCGTCGCCCCTGGCCAGTTCGCGGTCCCGACGCCCGCACCCGGAGACATCCCAATGCCCGCGCTTCCGACCCGTAAGCTGGTGCTGTCCGCCGCGTTCGGGGTCGCCCTGGCCCTCGTGCCGGCGTCCTCCGCCATCGCCCAGGACAAGGACGCGAAGACGACGCCGCCTGATCTAGCCACGATCAAGACCCAACTCGACAAGATCCAGGCGAACCTCAACGACGCGCTGTTCGGCAAGGAGAACAGCACCAACCTGGCCGAGATGGGGCTCATCAAGCGGCTCTCCGACATCGAGTCCCAGCTCAGCAAGATCAACGAGGCGCTCAAGCGGATCGAGACCCGGCTCAACGATCCGTCCCGGAGCACCACATCGGCGTTCGGCCCGCCGCCGCCGGGCGTGACGGTCGGCCGCGGGTATGTGCGGGTCATCAACGACTACCCGACCGAGATGTCGATGCTCGTCAACGGCCGGGTGCAACGGGTGCCGGCCGGGCAGACGGTGACGGTGGACGTGCCGCCGGGCAGCTTCACCTACGAGCTGCTGAACGCCGGCGCCGTGCCGAAGTCCAGCAGCGTCCGGGACGGCGAGACGTTGACCTTGCGGATTCACTAACCCGAACCCCACGCTCGTTCCCGAGCGCTCCACGGGCTTCTCGTTCCCAAGCAGAGCTTGGGAACGCAGTTCGCCGCTCCTCGTTCCCAAGCTCTGCTTGGGAACGCAGTTCGCCAAGCTCTGCTTGGCGGGCTTGACGGGGAGGGGCGCTCGCCGGAGCGCGAGAGCCAGCGCCCGGCTGAACCCGCGAAGCGGAGCTTCGCGAACTGCGTTCCCAAGCAGAGCTTGGGAACGAGAAGACGAGAAGAACGAGACGACACCCGAACCCCGGCACCCTCCCACTGGACGGGCGCCGGGGTTCGCTTATTGTGTCCCCAGCGGGGTCCGGGCATGATCATCACCATCGACGGGCACGCCGGGTCGGGCAAGTCTACTGCCGCGCGGATGCTGGCCGCCCAACTCGGGTTCGAGCTAATGAACACTGGGGCCATGTACCGGGCGGCGGCGTTCGCCCTGGGCCGGCTGGGCATCGACATCTACGCCGAGCCACGGGACGAGGCTGCCATCGCCCGCGCGGCGGCGGGGTACACGTTCGAGATGACCGATACCCGGGTGAAGCTCAACGGCCGCGACCTGACCGATTACGTCTACACCGAGGAGATGGGCCGGGCGGCCAGCCGGGTCGGCACCTTCCCCGAGGTGCGGGCGCGGCTCAAGGCGGAGCAGCGCCGGTTGGCGGCCGGCCGCGACATCGTCTGCGAGGGCCGCGACCAGGGGACAGCGGTGTTCCCGGAGGCGCCGGTCAAGTTCTTCTTCACCGCCAGCCCCGAGACCCGCGCCCGCCGCCGGGCGCAGCAGGACGGGATCGACGCCCGCCGCCAGCCGGAGGCATTCGCCGAGTTGGTCCGGCAGATCGCCGCCCGCGACCGGCAGGACGAGGAGCGGCCGATCGACCCGCTGCGGAAGGCCCCGGGCACGGTGGTGATCGACACGTCGGACCTCAGCCAGAACGAAGTCCTGACCCGGATGGTCGAGGTGGTGGACCGATGGCGCTCGCTGGACTGACCGCGGAGGCGCTGTACCGGCCCACCCACCTCGCCGCGTTCTACGCCTTCACCTTCGGCTGGAGCTTCCGGGTCGCGGGGCGGGCGAACCTGCCGCGGACCGGGCCGGCGCTGCTGGTCGCCAACCACCAGTCGTTCGCCGACCCGGCACTGATCGGGGCGGCGGCCCCGCGGTGGCTGACGTACCTGGCCCGCAGCAACCTGTGGCACAACCGCCTGCTGGCCCGGGTGATCGACGCCTACGGGGCGGTGCCGATCGACCGCGGGTTCGGCAAGGAGGGCTTGCAGACGGTCCTTGACCAGCTGGCGCAGGGCCGGGTGGTGCTGATGTTCCCCGAGGGGGAGCGGACGCACACCGGCGAGCTTCAGCCGCTCAAGCCCGGGGTGTCGCTGTTGGTCAAGCGGGTGACGTGCCCGATCGTGCCGGTCGGCGTGGCGGGGTCGTACCAGGCGTGGCCGCGACAGGGCAAGTGGCCGCGGTTGGACCCGCTGGTGCTGGCGTCGCGTGGCCGGGGGATCGCGGTGGCGTTCGGCGCGCCGATCGACCCGGCGCGGTACAAGGGGATGGACCGCGAGGCGATGCTGGCGGACCTGGGGGCGGAGGTCCGCAAGGCGTTCGAGATGGCGGAACGGGTGCGGCGAAAGTAGTCCGCTCGCTCCGCGAGCGGTCTTCGTGAAACCGCTCGCGGAGCGAGCGGACTACTTTCTCTTCGGCGCCCGGATCGGGAACTCCTTGGACTCCGTCCGGGCCGTCTTCAAGTACCCCTCAATCACCTTCACCACGTCCGGGTGTTCCGCCGCCACGTCCGTCTTCTCGCCCACGTCGGCCTTCAGGTCGTACAGCACCAACTTCGCCCCTGGGGCCGGGCGGATCGCCTTCCAGTGCTTGTACCGGACCGCCTGCTTCGTCCCGCCCTCGTGGAACTCCCAGTACAGGAAGTCGTGCGACCGCTGCTCGCCCTTGCCGGTGATCGACGGCACGATGGAGATGCCGTCCAGCCCGCCGGGCGGCTTCACCCCGGCCAACTCGCAGGCGGT
This sequence comes from Fimbriiglobus sp., assembly GCA_035699305.1. Lineage (GTDB taxonomy): Bacteria > Planctomycetota > Planctomycetia > Gemmatales > Gemmataceae > DASSAT01. The sequence continues at coordinate 8,583 of DASSAT010000103.1, forward strand.
CGGCAGGAAGTCCCAGAACGCCCAGACTCGGTCGCTGACCGTGCCGGGCTTCGTCACCCCCGTCCAGCGGACGATACAGGGGACGCGGATGCCGCCGTCGGTCAGGCTCCGCTTGATGCCGCGGAACGGCCCGTTGCTGTCGAAGAACTCCGGGTCGTTGCCGCCCTCCCGGTGCGGGCCGTTGTCGCTGGCGAAGACCACCACCGTGTTACCGTCCAGCCCCAACTCAGTCAGCTTCGCCAGTATCTTGCCGACGTCGGAGTCCAGGCGGGTGATCATCGCCGCCTTGTCCTTCTCCGGCTTCGGCCACGGCTTTCCGGTGTACGGAGCGTCGGACGGCACCTCGTTGCCGGATTTCTCGGCCCGGGTGCGCTCGTTGTTGGCGTGCGGCACGGTGGTCGCGTAGTACAGGAAGAACGGCTTTGCCTTGTTGGCCTCGATGAACTTCAGCCCCTCGGCGAGGAACAGGTCCGGGGCGTACGCGGCCCGTGTCTGGGCGACGCCCGGGGTCTTCGACTCGACGTTCGGCAGCGTCACCTTCTCGCCGTCGCGCCAGAGCCACGCGGGGTAGGAGTTGTGGGCGAGGCGCTGGTCCAGGTAGCCGAAGAAGTGGTCGAACCCCTTCTTGTTCGGCACCCCGGCGGACCCGTCGTCGCCGAGACCCCACTTGCCGACGAGGGCGGTCGCGTAGCCGGCCTTCTTGAGGAGTTCGGCGACGCAGGCGTCTTCGGGCCGCAGTGCCACGCGGGCGTTGCCACGGACGCGGCAATGTCCCGTGTGCAGCCCGGTCATCAGGGCACACCGGGACGGCGCGCAGACGGTGCTGCCGGCGTAGCAGGTGATGAACCGGATGCCGTCGGCCGCGAGTTTGTCCAGGTTCGGCGTCTTGATCTTCGTCTGCCCGTAGCAGCCGAGGTCGCCGTACCCGAGGTCGTCGGCGAGGACGATCACGATGTTCGGCGGACGTTCTGCGGCGATTAGCTGCGAGGCGAAGCCGAGCGCGACGACCGCGGCGAGGATCACGCGGACCATTGGCGGTTCACTCCTTGACGATCTTGAGGATGCGGCCGTTGCCGCTGTCGGAGATGATGATCTCGCCGGTG
>DASSAT010000104.1:0-9046 GCA_035699305.1 Fimbriiglobus sp.
CCGGCTCGCTCATCAGCTTCGCGCTGGCCAGCGGCGGGACCAACGAAGTCGTGTTCGGCGCGACCCTGGCCGTCGGGGCGATCATCCCCGGACTGGGCGACCTCGGCCTGACTGACACCCACGTGTCGTTCGCCTTCGATAGCATCTCCACCGACACGTTCGATCTCGACATCAGCACCGCGGCGGGGATGAGCGGGGTCGCGTTCACCCAGTTCCTCAAACTCAACCCGCAAGCCCTGTTCGACAAACTCGACGACCTCCGCGACAAGCTCAACGCGATCGGGGGGGTGATCGGTCTCGACATTCCGTTCCTGAATACGACGATCGACCGACTGCTGAACATTTCGGACGTGATCGACACCCGCGTCGTCCGCCCGCTCGGGTTCGACTTCGCCGGGGTCGCCGGCCGGGTGGCCAACTTCCGCACCGCCCAGGACCTCGCTCAGGTGCTCTCCGCTGGCCTCACCAACGTCGGCGAGAACGTCACCAACCAGGTACTCGTCAACCTCGAAGACCTCGGGTTCCAGTTCCAGGACGGCGAACTCACGTATCAACTTGAGGCGAAGAAGTTCTTCAGCCTGACGGGCCAGGCCATCGACTTCGACCTCAACCTGCCCGAAGGGCTGGCCGGGCTGGAGGTCGATGGGGTCATCAACCTCAACATCGAGGCGACGGTCCAGATCACCCTGGGGATCGACCTCGAAACGCTATCGTTCACCGACCTGGACTCGCTACTCGACGCCCTGTTCATCCGCGACGCCTCGATTACCGCCACGGCCGACTTCGAGATCCCGGACCTGGACGCGACCGCCCGGATCGGGTTCATCGAGGTGGAGGTGCAGAACGGGCGGGTGGAGACCAACGACCTGTCGGTGAGCATCGGGCTGGAAGACCCGGACAACTCGGACGGGAAGAACCAGATCACCCTGCGCGAGCTGATCGACACCATCACCTCGTCGCCGCTGGACCTGATCGGGGACCCGGTGCTCGGCGGCACGGTGGACATCGTTCTGCCGCTGGCCGTCCCGAGCGTCCCGTCGCTCGGGATCGCCACGGCCTCCGACGCCACCACCCTGACGGTCCACGCCGACCTGAGTACCGACCCGATCACCTACGACGTCGAACTGCCGCCCATCGTCACCACCATCCAGAAGATCCTGGACTTCGACAACATGTCCGCGGCGGACATGGTCGGCATGCTTCAGCAGGTGGTGGACCTGCTGATCGCCATGACCAACGGCAAGGCCCTCCAGACGCCGATCCCGTTCACCGACAAGACCGTCGGCGACGTGCTAGAGTTCGGCAAGTCGTTCAAGGCCGAGTTCCTCGACCCGCTCTTCGTCAGCGGCGACGCGCTCAAGCCGGACGCCGACGGCGACGGCGATTACGACCTGAACTTCAACACCATCCAGGGGCTGGTCCAGACCTTGGCCGACAAGCTCGGCATCCCGGTGACGGTGGTCTACGACCAGAGCAAGAACGACTTCACCTTTAACCTGGAATTCGACCGCTCCCTCGGGTTCGGCGAAGCGGTCGTGACCGAGAAGGTGCGCGGCGGCGGCGGCCTCAACGAGCAGCAGACGGTCCGCATCGACGCCGTCACCGACTCGATCCTGGGCGACTCGTTCAAGCTCGGGTTCCCGGACGCCACCGGCAAGACGATCTTCACCGCCGCGATCCCGGTCGGCTCGACGGCGGCCGTCGTCAAGTCGAAGCTGGAGGCACTGTCCGGCATCGGCACCGGCAACGTGCTGGTCGGGCTGGACGGCAGCGTCTACACGATCACGTTCCAGGGCACCCTGGCGAACACGGACGTGCCGCAGTTGGCCGCGGACGCCTCGCAACTGACCAAGGAGTTCGCGCTGGACCTCGGGGCGAGCCTGGGCGATTTCGCCGGGCTTACAACCAGCGGCGGCTTCCGCATCGCGTCCGAGCTGAAAGCCAATCTGACCTTCGGCGTCGATCTCGACCCGGTGGTCGGCATCCAGATCACCCCGGAGGTCTTCCAGCCGAAGACCGGCGAGATCGACGTCACCGTCGTGACCGAGGGGAAGCCGGCCGCCGGCGCCGACCCCGCGGTCAACGAGATCGTCACCGTGACGGTCAACCTGACTCCACCGCTCGACCCGGCCGACCCGGAGCCGACGTTCCGGCTGGCGTTCCGGCAGACGCCGGGGACCGGGAACTTCCTGCTCACCGCCCCCATCCCGCGCGGGGCCGATGCCAGCGCGGTCCGCACCGCGCTGGGCAACCTCACCGGGTTCGCCGCGACCGACTTCGATGTGACCAAGGCTTCCGGCGCCGAGGTGTACACGATCACGTTCGTCGGGACGCTGGCCGGCAAGGACGTCGAGTTGGCCTCGGACGACGGCATCCTCAGCGGCAATGCGGTGTTCAGTGTCCGGGTGAACAACCTCGGCGCACCAGTCCTCGACGGCGGCGGCAACTTCCAGTTCGTCAACGGCAACCTCGTCCGCGATCCGTCCACGCCGGTGAACGCCACCCCAATCTCGATCACCGTCCTGCAGTCCGCCACCCTCGACAACGCCTCCCTGGAGGACCTGGCCAAGGACGTGCAAGCCGCCCTCGACGCCGCCATCCGGGCGCTGGCGGTGCCGCTGACCCTCGGTTTCTCGTCCATCGTGCTGACCCCGGCCAGCGGCACCGTGACCGCCCCGGCCGACTCGCTGGTGGAGCCGGACAACGACCTGCGCGTCACCCTCACCTACGACGCGGACACGACCGACGGCGAGGTCGGCGGCGTGGTCATCTCCGCGGTCCTGCGGCAGGCCCGGCTGCTCGGCAACACCAGCCTCTCCGCCTTGGCCGACGAACTGGAGGCCACCCTCAACGCCGCCCTGGCCCCGCGGGTGCCCGGCGTGACCGTGACTGTCGGGACCAGCGGCGGCAAGCTCACCTTCGTGGTGTCCGGCCTCTCGGGTGACAAGTCGCTGACCCTCTCGGCCGCGTCGCTGGTGGTAGCCACGGCCGGCGGCGGCAAGATCGCCCTGTCCGCCCCGTCCGTCACCGCGCTGCCGGGCACCGACCCGCTCGACGCCCCGGTGGTGGTCGATCGCGTGGTGCTGGTGGACATCCCGGCCGGCTTCAACGACCCGGCATTCCAGGGACTCGGACTGCTCGGCACGCCCACTCCGCTCAACGGCCGACTGACCGACAAAGTCGAGTTCACTCTGGAGGTCCTCACCCAGGGGGGGACGGTCAGCAAGACCGTGTCGGTCTCGATGCCCGCGTCGGTGACATCCACGAACACCAGCATCGACGACCTGGTGGCCGACCTGAACGCGGCCCTGGCCGCCGCGCTGACGACCGCGGGGTTGGCCACGGACCTCGTGACCGCCGAGCGGATCGACTCGGAGGGCAACCGCATCCGCCTCATCAGCAAGAGCGGCGCCGTCTCGCAGTTGGCGATCACCGTGCCGGCCACGGTAGCCGGCGGCGGCGCGAACGGAGCCATCACCGGGCTGGGGTTCGCCGAGACGACGTCGCAAGAAGGGGCTCCGCTCAAGGCGCGGGCGACCGAGTTCTTCATCGAGAACGCCAACTTCAAGGGGCTGCTGTCGATCACCACAAAAGACGTCAGCGCGACCGCCACGCTCGGGTTCCTCGGGCTCAAGGCGACCGTGACCGACGGACCGATCATCAGCATCGGCGCGGGCTTCGACATCATGGACCCGGTCCAGGGGGACAAGCGGGTGTCGGTGGACGTGCTGGCGGCGGCGCTGCGCGGCGGGAAGTTCCTGTTCGACGCCGCGAACGTCGGCGGCACCAACGCCGAACCGGGCACCGGCATCGTCGCCGGGGCCGTCACCGGCGGGGTCGATTTCAAGCTGGCCATCGAGCCGACCGGGGCCATCTCGGGGCTGGACGAACTGGACACGTCCCTCGACGTGCGCGTGTCCAGCCCGAACTGGCTGCTAGCCCCGCCGACCTTCCAGGACCCACTCGGGTTCGGGGGCGATCCGATCGCGCTGACCGCCACGCCGACCGCGCTGGCCTCGGTCGCGCCGGCGAACGGCAAGCTGACCGCCGACCTGAGCTTCGTCGTCTCGCAGGGCACGTTCGAGGCGGTCGGGTTCCTCAAGGCCGCGGACACCGCCACCTTCACCACGCGCGCGAAACTGCAGACGGCGCTACAAGACGCGATCGACGACGCCCTGGTCCGGTTGGACGTGGCCAACGGTGCCGCGTCCGTCGGGGCGATCACCGTCGGGACGAACGCGGCCGGGGCGTTCACCCTGATCGGTGCCACGGACCTGAGCGTCCGCGGTAACGTCATCAAGTTCAACTTCCAGGCGCCGAACATCGAAGCCCTGCTCGACCGGTTCCGCGACCTGAGCCTCTCGGACATCATCGCCGGGCTGCGCATCGTCGTGGACTTCCTCGACGACCTACCGGCGGTCAGCAACGCCCTCCAGTTCAAGATCCCAGTCATCAACCTGAGCGTCCGCGACCTGCTGGACGTGGCCGGCGACTTCGCCGACACCCTGGACCGTATCGAGGCTGACCCGGCCGGGTCGCTGCAACTGCTGGAGACGGTCCTGCGCGATCAGCTCAACATCCCCACGTCGGTGCCGCAAATCCTGTCTTACGACGTGGCCGAGAACGTGATCGCCTTCGACCTGACGCTCGGGTCGCACACCTCGCTGTCGCGGCCGTTCAGTCTGGACCTGGACGGGTTCCTGCCCGACTTCCTGTCGCAGATCGTCGGGGTCAGCGCGTCCGGCACCGTCGGCGTGTCCGCCGGGGCGGCGCTGACGCTGAAGCTCGGGCTGGACCTGGACACCAAGACGTTCTTCCTGTTCACGGACGACGCGAGCACGACCGGCGTCGTCGAGGGGACGCAGTTCAACGCCAACGCCTCGGCCAGCGGGTCCGGGCTGGACTTCACCGCGCAGCTCGGCCCGTTCGGGCTGTTCGTGATCGGCGGGTCGGCGAGCCTGAGCGGGACGTTCGAGGCCAAGCTGAACGACGACGGGGACGGCCGGCTGGTGCTGGTCAGCCTTGGTGCCGGTGGCCCGGCCAGTGAACTCAGCAACCTGGTGTCCGTCCTGAGTCTCACCCCCAACGGCGCGGCCGAGGTCGCGCTGCCGCTGTTCATCGGCACACGCGACAACCCGCTGCCGATCGACGTGCTCAGCAAGAACCACAATCCGGAAAGCCCGAACAACGTCCTCAGCGCCAACATCGACCTGGACAAGCTGATCCTCGGCCAGCTCAACCCGATCCAGGTGACCCTGCCGGACTTCAACTTCAGCAACATCCAGGTTCCGAGCCTCTTCGCCCTGCTGAGCGACCCGGCGACGCTGGTGGACGGACTGGACCGCGTGCTGGACACCCTGCAAGACACGCTCAGCGGCCAAATCTTCGGGGTCAAGCTGCCGCTGATCGGCGACGCCCTGAAGGACAACCCGGTCGCCGACCTGATCGAGAACTTCCGCGACGACCTGCTCCAGCCGCTGGCCAACCTGCTCCGCGAGAACAACGTCACCATCAACGGGCTGATCGACCTGCTCAAGGGCCAGCTTTTCGATGTGTTCAACGGCCTGGGCCTGCTCAAGGACGGCCCCGACGCCGGCACCGACATCACCGTGGACGACATCCTGGTCCGGTTCCTCGACGCGGCCGGTAACCCGACCAACATCCTCCTGGCCGACTCGCTCCAGTTCGACTTCGACCTGGAGAAGACGTTCACCTTCCCGGGAAGCCCGGTGGCGTTCAACCTCGGCATCCCGGCCATCGGCATCAGCGGAATGCTGGAGCCGGAGATCACGGTGGACTTCGACCTGCACTTCGGGTTCGGCGTCGATAAGGACCTAGGGTTCTACTTCGTCACCGACCACACCGATGGGAGCGGCAACCCAATCCCCGAGCTGTCCGCGATCGTCAACATCGACTTCACCCAGTCCCTCGCCGACAAGGCGTTTATCGAGGGCCAGTTGTTGTTCTTGGCGCTCGGGCTGACCGACGGGGTGGACATCAACGGCGACGGGCTGGTGCTCGGGAGCGGCGGCCCGGTCACCAACCGCGACACCGAGGACTTCACCCGCATCTTCCTGCAAGCCACGCTGGACATCAAGGACCCCGGGGCCGGGCCGAAGGACGACGGCAAGCTGACCCTGTCGGAGCTGGTCAGTTCGCCGATCACCCAGACGTTCGCGCCGGCGATCACGGGTGGGGCCGCCCTGCGGCTGCACGGGGTCGTGGACTTCGGCGCCATCGACCCGGCCCTCGCCAACGTGTTGCCGAAGATCGAGACGGACGTCCTGGCCGACTTCGGGTTCTCGCTGGCGCCCGGTACCGGGTTCACGCTCGAACCGCCGCGGGCCGCCCTCGCCAACGTCACCCTGGACCTCGGGTCGTTCATCTCCGGGTTCGCCGGCGACATCCTGCGCAGCGTCGCCAACGTCCTCGGCCCGCTCGACTGGCTGATCGGCCCGGACGGGTTCCTCAACAAGCGCATCCCGTTGCTGTCGGACCTGGCCGGCAAGACCATCACCGGCAAGGACCTGATCGCGATCTTCGACCCGAAGAACGGGCCGAAGGTGGTCAAGTTCCTGAACTTCGTCGAGCAGTTGTACTTCTTTATCGACCTGGTGCGCGACGCCCCGGCCGAGGGCACGCTGAAGCTGAACTTCGGCGACCTGGTGCTGGCCGGCGACTTCTCCGGTGTGCCGATCATCGACAAGCCGATCAGCCTGTCGCTGCCGGGCGGCGGGGCCGTCCCGGACCTGACGAAGGTGAAGAACCTGCGCGACCTGAAGCTGCCGGGCAGCCTCGCCCCCCCCAGTTCGCCGCCGCTGCCGTCGAAGGTGAGCAAGTTCACCTCCGGCGTGACCGGCGAAGGGAGCATCGACTTCCCGATCCTCAAGCCGGAGAACATCTTCAAACTGCTGATGGGCCAGCCGGACGTGACGCTGGTGCTGGTCGAGCTCCCGGAGTTCGGCTTCGACTTCTTCTACCGCCAGTCGTTCCCGATCATCGGGCCGCTGGTCGGCACGTTCGGCGGCGGGGTCGGCGGCGGCGTGGACATGGGGTTCGGCTACGACACCCGTGGGCTGTCGCAGTTTATTGCCACCAAGAACCCGGCCAACCTGCTGTCGGGGTTCTTCCTCAACGACCTGGACCCGGCCACCGGGACGGACCGGGCCGAGGCGTTCCTGCGGGCGCAGATCGCGGTCGGGGCCGCCCTGTCGCTGGGGTTCGCCTCGGTCGGCGTCGAGGGCGGCATCGAGGCGACGATCTTCTTCAACCTCGCCGACCTGGACAACGACGGCAAGATTCGCTTCGACGAGATGGGGGCGAACCTGGCCGCCAACGACTTCAACCCACTGGCCGTCTTCGACATCAGCGGGCTGGTCGAGCTGTTCATGCGCGCCTACTTCGAGATCGACCTCGGGTTCTTCAGCATCAAGAAGACGTTCGAGTTCGCCCGCCTGAAGCTGTTCGAGTTCGACATCCCGTTCGAGCGGCCGTCGATCCTCGCGAGCGTGTCCGACGGCGTGCTGACCCTGAACATCGGGCCGAACTCGGCCGCCCGGCTGCGCGGCGACATCACCGACATCGCCGAGTCCATCACCGTCGAGTCGGTCGGCAGCGACATCATCGTTTATTCCAACGCCCTCGGGGTCGATCGTGCCACGGCCATGTTCTTCAAGTTCTCCGGGGTGACGAAGATCATTGCCGACGGCGGACTGGGCGACGACACCATCGACCTGAGCCTGGTGACCGGGAACGTGATCGCGGAGGTCCACGGCGGCGAAGGCGACGACACCATCAAGGGCACCGACGGCACGGCGGCCGACCAGCTCTTCGGCGACGGCGGCGAAGACACGATCTTCGGCCGCGGCGGGCCGGACGTGATCCGCGGCGGCGCCGATGACGACGACCTCAGCGGCGATGGCGGAGCCGACCAACTCTTCGGCGAGGAGGGGGACGACACCCTCGATGGCGGGGCGGACGTGGACGCTCTCGACGGCGGGCCGGGCGACAACACCTTCACCCGCAGCCTCGGCGCCGACGACTACAACCTGTTCAACTTTGGCAGCGTCGTCTTCATCAACGGCGCCCTGGGCGACCCGGTCCTCGACTTCTCCGACAAGACGCAGGGCTTGACCTTCTTCGTCCGGGCCGACCAGATCGAGGTCGGGTTCGATCTCATCCCGGGTCAGGACGGCCTCCAGATCGGCGACTTCAACAGCCAGGTGATCGTCACCAACCCGAGCGGCGTCACCGGCATCATCGGCGGCGACGCGGCCGACGTGTTCTATGTCGCGTCCACCGCCGGGCCGCTGAACCTCAACGGCGGCAAGGGGGACGACCGGTACGTCTTCGAGGCCGGCACGGGGACCATCACCGCGACCGTGGCGGACACCGGCAACCCGTGGGACTCGGACAACCGCATCGAGGTCCTCGGCGCGTCGGCGGCCGAGGAGTTCGTCATCACCGCGTCCGCGATCACCTTCGGCGCGCACGTCATCAACTACGCCGCGGGGGCCGCGGACGGCAGCGTCACGCAAATCCTGCTCGACGCCCGCGGCGGCAACGACACGATCCGGGTCAAGAGCACGTCCGAGTTCGTCCCGGTCCGGGCGGCCGGCGGGCCCGGGGACGACCGGATCGAAGTCGGCGGCGACGGGGCCAACGGCCTGGACAACATCCGGTCCTACGCCCGCACTGGGTTGAACAAGAGCCGGTCGCCGGACCTGACCACGGTGTTCGGCCTCGGGCCGGTGGTGCTGGTCGGCGGGGCCGGGCACGACTCGATCGTACTGGACGACTCGCTCGACCCGGACGCCGAGACCGGCAACATCACCGCGTTCACCGAGGCGCGGGACGGCGGCCTGACGGTCGAGGTCGGGGTAGTGTCCGGGCTGGGGATGAAACTGACCGATCCGGCCCTGGCGGGCGTGCAGCGCGGCCGGGCCGAGTTCGAGGGGTTCGAGGTCGTCCAGGTCCTGCTCGGCCAGGCAGCGGACACGTTCACGGTCGGCGGCGACTCGATCTTCCCCGAGCTGCCGGTCAACCG
>DASSAT010000105.1:0-3285 GCA_035699305.1 Fimbriiglobus sp.
ATCGTGATGTTGCCGTTGCCGCCGAACGTGAGGGTCTGGCCCGATGCCGAAATCCCGTTGGCGCCGGGCCGAATGTCCAGCGTCCCCGCGTCGGCCTGGATCCGCGCCCCGCCGCCGGTGACGGTGATGACCCCGGTCCAAGTGGTGGTGTTGGCACCCGTCTTCAGCAGCGCCCCGGTGTTGGAGATGCCGTTGCCGCTCAGCGTGATCGCCTCGGCGACAGTGATGGCTCCGCTGACCTGGAGCGTGGCCCCGCTGGCGACCACCGTATTGTTGCCGGCACCGACGGCGCCCAATGCGACGCCGTTCGTAATGGCCAGCACACCGGCGTTGACCGCCGTCACGCCAGCGAGGTTGGCGTTGGTCCCGCCGAGCGTGAGTGTGCCGGTCCCGGCCTTCGTCAGCCCGACGGTGCTGTTGATGATCGAGTCGATCGTGGCGGTGCCGGTGCTGACCGAGATGGGGCCACCAGTCCCCGCCAGGGTCAGGGTGTTGCCGGTGACGGTATAGCCGTTGGTCGTGAAGTTCAGGCCGTAGGCGGTGATGCCCGTCCCGAGCGTGACCGTGCCGGCGGTGTTACCGAAGTTCGCCCGCTCGTTCCCGTTATTCAGCCAAGTGTGGTCCACCGGGCCGCCGGACGTGGTACTCCAGATCGTGGCGGCTTCCCAGTTGCCGCTACCGCCGTTCGGGGCGTTCCAGAAGTAATCAGTCTGTGCGAAGGTCGGGGTGGCCGTCAGGAATAGCGCAAGCAGGGAGGACCGAATGCCGAAGCGGACAGCGAGCGAGCGTGACATCCAAGACCTCTCGCCGGACGAGACGACAGCCCCCACGGGGTCCGGGCTTCGCCGTGGGGTGCTCGGGTCAGTCTGGGCGAGATTAGCAACTAATCTAGGACACGCGACCCCGAGCCAGGGTGAAATTCTACTGAAAAGCCCGGCGTTCCTGTGAGATTTGCACGTTTGCTGGAGCCACTTCCGCCAGCAGGACGCGCCTCGTCAGAAAGTTTCCTTCCCTCTGCCAACGGGGCGCCGTGCCGAGGTCCCGGCCCGTCGGGAGTGCTCGAACCCGCTGGCTCACTTCCCGCCCGGCGGGACGTACTTCGTCAGCCAGGCGAAGACCTCCTCGTGCCAGCGCTTGCTGTTCTGCGGCTTCAAGACCCAGTGGCCCTCGTCCGGGAAGTTCAGGAACCGGCTCGGCACCCCCTGGCGCTGCAGCGCGCTGAACAGCTCGTGCCCCTGGCCGATCGGGCAGCGGAAGTCCAGGTCGTTGTGAATAATCAGCATCGGCACCTTGTACTGGCTCAGGTGGCCGGCCCGGGTGTGCGGCGAGAACTCGCGGTACTTGCCCGGCTTCTCCCACGGCAAGCCGCCGTGCTCGTACTCGTCGAACCAGAGTTCGTCGGTCGTCCCCCACATGCTCTCGAAGTTCCACACGCCGTCGTGGCAAATCTGGCACTTGAACTTCTTGGCGATGTCGTTGACCGCGAACCAGTTCTGCATATACCCGCCGAAGCTCGCGCCGGCGGTGCCCATGCGGTCCGTGTCCACGTAGGGGAGCTTCTCCAGGTACTCGATGCCGGCGACGAGGTCGCGGTAGCACTTGCCGCCCCAATCGCCGGAGATGTCGTCCACGAACTTCTGGCCGAAGCCGGTCGAGCCGCGCGGGTTCGGGGCCGCGACGACGTACCCCTGGGCGGCCCAGAGCATCGGGTTCCAGCGATAGCTCCAGCCGTCCTCCCAAGCCCCCTGCGGCCCGCCGTGGACCAGGTACACCAGCGGCCACTTCTTCTGCTCGTCGAAGCCGGGGGGCTTGAGCACCCACATCTGCATCTTGCCGCCCTCGACCGGCACCTCGACGGACTCCGGCTTCGGGCGGTCGAGTTTGGCCAGGAGATCGTCGTTGGCGTGGCTGACGTTAAACTCGGTGATGGCGGCCGGCCCCTGTTCGGGGAGCCGGAAGGCGTCGAGGCTGCCGGTCGTATACACCTCCGCCGGGGAGGTCAGGGTCGCCCGCAGGAACGCCCGGACCTGGCCGTTCCGCGACACGGTCATGTCGCTGTTCTGGCCGCGGTAGACGTTGTAGTGGACGAAGTCCTCGCCGGTGCCGACGATCACGGCGAAGTAGACCGTGGTCCCGTTCGCGTCCGCCGAGTAGTAGATGACCGGCCCCCCCCGCGGCATGGCGGACCAAACAAGGTCGTTGGCCGATCGGTCGAACTTCTCGGTCAGGTTCTTCGCCTCCCCGACGAAGGTGCCATCCGGCTTGCAGTCCACGACCAGGATGTCCCACTTGTCCGCCTCGTAGCCGGCCTTGTTCTGGGCGCGGTAGGCGAACTGCTTGCCATCCGGGCTGAACCGGGGCGAATCGTCGGCCGCCTTGTTGGCGCCGGTCAGCGCCTCCCACTTCGGCGACTTGTTGTCGATCGCCACCCGGCACAGGTCGTGGTTGGTGCTCCACGCCTCGTGCTTCGCCGGCACCGCGGTGAAGACGACGTGCTTGCCGTCCGGCGTGAAGGTGTGGTCGTCACCGACCGAGAAGGTGCTGCTGGTCGGGTTGGCGTCGCGGTCGCCGGGGGTGATGTCGCGGCAGCCCTGGCCGTCGGCGCCGATCACGAAGATGTGTTGCCGCTTGTCGCCGATGTATTCGTCCCAGTGGCGGTAGAAGAGCTTCGTGAACACCTTCGCCTTGACCGGACTCTTCTCGATCGCCTCGTCCTTCTCCTTGTTCTTCTTGTCGCTCTCGGCGAAGGGCAGTTCGCTGAACTCCGGGTACACCGCGGAGACGAACGCGACGAGCTGGCCGTCCGGCGACCACAGGCCGTTGCCGGCGCCGGTGCTGATGTCGGTGAGTTGGACCGCCTCGCCGCCGGCCGCCAGGTCGAGGACGTAAAGCTGCTGGGTGCCGTCGCGGTTGGACTCGAACAGGAGCTTCTTACCGTCCGGGGACCAGCGCGGGTGGGCGTCGCGCTTGCCGGAGCTGGTCACCTGCCGGGGCGGCGTCTTGCCGTCGGTGGCGGCGACCCAGATCGCGGTGGCGGTCTTGTTCTCGTCCAGGTCCACGGCCGTCACCTGGTAGGCGACGAGCTTGCCGTCGGGGCTGACCTGCGGGTCGGCGACCCGCTTGAACCGGAACAGGTCGTCGATCTGCATGGGGCGCCTGGGGGGTTCGGCGGCGGGGGAGGCGGCGGCCGTGAACGCGGCCAGGGCGAGCAAAGCCCTCATGCGATGTCCTCCACGGTGCGGAGTACGTAGGGTGGGCCGAGTCTTCGAGGCCCACCGTCTGCGC
>DASSAT010000106.1:0-14816 GCA_035699305.1 Fimbriiglobus sp.
TGCGCTTGCGTACCTTGACGCTGTGGCTGGCGCATCTGGCCGAAGAGTGGTTCGGCTATCGGGACCAAATCGAAACCGAACATCCGCCCCTCGAAGAACTTGCGAGCCGACTACCGAAGACACGATAATCGGAACTACTGAGGGTGGGCCGAGTCTTCGAGGCCCACCGTCTCCCGAATGGTGGGCCTCGAAGACTCGGCCCACCCTACGAAAGACCCGCCATGTCCCGCACCGCGACCATCAGCCGCAAGACCGCCGAGACGGCGATTGACCTGTCCCTCGACCTGGACGGCCGCGGCACGGCGCAGGTGGCCACCGGCGTCGGGTTCTTCGACCACATGCTGACCCACCTCGCCCGGCACGGGCTGTTCGACCTGTCGGTGGCGTGCCAGGGCGACCTGCACATCGACGCCCACCACACCGTCGAGGACGTCGGCATCTGCTTCGGCAAGGCACTCGCCCAGGCGCTCGGCGACAAGGCCGGCATCCGCCGCTACGGCGACGCGACCGTGCCGATGGACGAGACGCTCGTCACCGCCGCGGTGGACTTGAGCGGCCGGCCGTTCCTGGTCTGGAAGGCGGACGTGTCAAACGAGATGCTGGGTACGTTTAGCTCGCAGCTCGCCGAGGAGTTCTGGCGGGCGGCGTCGTCCGCGGGGCAGTTCAATCTGCACGTCGTCCTGCACCACGGCCGCAACACGCACCACATCATCGAGGCGACGTTCAAGGCTGTCGCGCGCGCCCTGCGGCAGGCAGTTGAACCGGACCCGCGCGGCACCGGCGTGCCGTCCACCAAGGGCGTGCTGTAGAATGTAGTCCGCTCGCTCCGCGAGCGGATTCGAAGACCGCTCGCGGAGCGAGCGGACTACATTCATGAACTTCCTGGCTCACCTGTACCTGTCCGCCGACGACCCCGAGGCGATGGTCGGCAACCTCGCCGCCGACTTCGTAAAGGGGGCGGATGTCGAGAAACTGCCGCCGGGGGTGCAGGCCGGGGTCCGCCAGCACCGGGCCGTGGACGCCTTCACCGACCGGCACCCGGCGGTGATGCGCAGCATCGCCCGGATCGGCAAGACCTGGGGCTGGTTCTCGGGAATCATCATCGACGTGTACTACGACCACGTCCTGGCGCGGGACTGGGAGCGCTACGCCGCGGTGCCGCTGTGGGCGTTCGTGGACCTCGCCCACTCGATCATCAGGGAGCACGCGGCGTTCCTGCCGGAGGAGGCGCGGGGGTACGCCCTGCGGTTCGTCGAGACGGACCGGATGATGAGCTACGCCACACCGGACGGGTCGGGAGTCGAGGAGGCGCTGCGGCGCCTGTCGGACCGGATCGCCGCCCGGATGCCGCGGCGCGCGGTGCCGCTCGACCGGGCCATGCCAGACCTGCGGGCGGCCCACCCGGCGTTGGCCGCCGACTTCCACGAGTTCTTCCCCGACGCCATCCGGCTCGCCGCCGGGTGGCGCCGGGGCTGACGGCCGTCAGCCGACGATGCCGCCGTGCAGCCGCTCGGGGGTCAGGTGGCTGGGCATGTCGTTGAACCAGAACCGCCGCCAGAACCCGCCGATCTGCCGCAGGTCCTCGGATTGGTTCATGAGCTGGTCCATCCGGGTGACCGGATTGCTGGCGTACTGGTTGAACGGCACGCAGCCGACCCCGCCGAGGGCAGCCGCCGCGAACGCCGCCAACACCGCCCGCTTGACGCGCTTGACCATCGCCCCGCCTCCGTGCGTGAGTGGACCCCCTCCCGGCCGGGCGCCCGTCGCCGGGTGTTGTCGGTAATATCGGCACAACCGGCCCACGCCTTGAACCAAAACCGACCGGTCGGATCGGGACAGGTTGCCGGAGCGGAAAAGACAACGCCGGCCCCGACCGCGGGTCGGACCGGCGTGAACGACCGGACTTGTCCAGTTTACCGCGGCTTGAGGGGCATCTCGGTTTCGACGTCGCCGAGCGTGGCCCCGACGCCGACCGGGACCGCCTGGCCCTCCTCGCTGTCGGACGGCCGGGACGACCGCCGCGGCTTGCGCTTCGCCTCCGGGGCGTTGGTCATCCGGCGGACCTTCTCCTCCATGACCTTGCCCGGCTGAAAGGTGACGACGTTCTTCGCCTCGACCTGGACCTCCTCGTTGGTGCGGGGGTTGCGCGCCCGGCGTGGTTTGCGGCGCTTGACCTCGAACACCCCGAAGTTCCGCAGTTCGATCCGCCCCTCCGTCACCAGGGTTTCAATGATCGCGTCGAACGTCCACTGGACGATCTCCTTGGTCTTGAGCTGGGTCAACTCGGCCCGCTCGGAGATCTGCTTAACGATTTCCTTCTTGGTCACGTGAGCCATCCCCCGACGGTTTTACGCGCCCCAGGTGAACACCCGGACCATGAATTCAAGTCTAAGAGTCACAAAGGGTAGTGTCAAGAACTTTGCCGCCATCTCGGCGTCCGGAGCCGGCGTCAGCGGGTCACGAGACGTACCACTATCGCCGCGAGCACCAGCCCGCTCGCCACGGCGAGGCCCCACTCGGGGATACGGGTCATGGTATGCAGCAGACCGGCCGCGGTCACGGCCGGCCGGGCCGAAGTGGTGTGCGCCAGGCCCGAGCGGACCGCGGCGGAACGGGCGACGAACCGCGCCCGGGCCGTGGCCCAGTCGTGGGCCAGCGCCTGCCGTTGCGCTAGGACCAGCGACCGGAACACCGCCAACGGCAGCGGCTGGACGACGATCGCGGCGACGGCGGGGGCGGAGTCGCGGACCAGCCCGGGGTCGAGGCCAGGGTGGATCGCCGCGTCACGGACCGCCTGGACGCCCTCCAGGAAGTCGAACACATCGCCCGGCGTCATCAGCCCGGCGGACGGGTCGGCGACCGTGGACCGGAGCCGGTCCCA
Source organism: Fimbriiglobus sp. (assembly GCA_035699305.1). Lineage (GTDB taxonomy): Bacteria > Planctomycetota > Planctomycetia > Gemmatales > Gemmataceae > DASSAT01. The sequence goes on from DASSAT010000106.1 coordinate 2,882, forward strand.
GGCGCGGAGCAGGCTCCGCAGGCCGGCCAGTTCGCGGTACGCCGCCCGCCGGTCCTCCGGCCGCGGTCCGACCGCCTCGGGCGCGACGGCGGCCGGCGGCGGGGTCGGAGCGGGCGGCACCTCCAGCGGGGGCTTGACTGGCCCGGCGCGGGGTATCGCCGCGGCGGCGGCCAGCCCCGGCGACGCCGGAACGATCGGCTCGGCTTGGAGGATCACCGCTTCGGCCGGCGGCGGTTCCAGGTTAACGTCGTAGTCAACTTGTCGGGGCGCGGGGGTAGCGGGGGTCGAGCGCGGCGGGGCGGTGGCGGTCGCGGTCACGGCCAGGAGCGCCTGGGCGAGCCTGTTCATCCCCTCGGTGACCAACTCCGGGTGGACGAGTTGGTGTGGTCGGAGTCGGCCCATCTGGGTCAGCGCCCGCCGCTCCGCGTCGGCGGCGTCCGTCGGGCCGGCCGGCAGCCCCAGCAGCGCACGGTCGTCCGGCGGCCAGGGGCCGGGCGGCAGGCCGAGCCAGGAGCGCAGCAGGTTCGTATCCATCACTGGAAGGATGAAGGATGAATCCAGAAAAGACGCAACCAATCCGGTGAATTGATTCATCCTTCATCCTTCATCCTTCATCCTTTCTCGTTCGGCTTGTCCGGGCGGTCCGGTTTGGGCTATAACCGCGAGCCCGTCGGCACCTCCGACGGCTCGCCAGCGGAGCGGCCGGTCGAATGCGGAACTTCTATCGCGCGCTGAAGCTCTCCGGGCCGTACCGCTACCGGCTCTTTTTATCATTCGCGTCGGCGTTGTGCGTGGCCGGGCTGTGGAGTCTGAACCTGTCGGCCATCTTCCCGGTCCTGAAAATCCTGTCCACCGGCAAGAACCTCCAGTCCTGGGTGGACGAGGAGATCGCCACCTACCAGAAGAAGGTGGACGGCAAGGATGATGGCGGCCTGCGGCAGCGCCACATCGCAAACCTCCGCACCGCGATCCAGAAGTTGAACGAGGAGCCGCCGAGCCCGTTCCGTGACACCCAACTGCGCGAGTGGTCCCGGGAGTTGGCGTTCCTGGAGGGGAAGCTCGAAGACGACACGAGCTGGCTGTACCGCTACCAGTGGCTGCGGTCGCACGTCATCCGCCACCTGCCGGCCAACGGGTTCGAGACGTTCGCCTGGATCGTCGCCGGGCTGATCGTCTGCGTCGTGGTCAAGGGCGTCTTCGAGTTCTGGCAGGAATTCCTGGTCGGCGGCGTCGTCAGCCGGACGCTCTTCGACCTGCGCAACCGGTTCTACCGGGCGGCCGTCCATCAGGACATCCGCCAGGTCGCCGCGGTCGGCACCCCCGAGCTGATGGCCCGGGTGACCAACGACGCCGAGCAGGTCGGCGCGGGGATGAAGGTCCTCTACGGCAAGATGGTGGTCGAGCCACTGAAGATGTTCACCTGCCTGTTGCTGGCCCTGTGGATCAGCTGGCAACTGACGCTCACGTTCCTGGTCCTGGTGGTGCCGCTGTTCGTGGCACTGGGCCGGGTCAGCCGGTCGATGAAGAAGGCGTCCCGGCGCGTGCTGGAGCGGATGAGCGAGCTGTACAAGATTCTGCGCGAGACGTTCGACGGCCTCAAGGTGGTCAAGGCGTTCACCATGGAGCCGGCCGAACGGCGGCGATTCCGGGCGGCAAACAACGAGTACTACCGGCGGTCGATGCGGGTGGTCGCCATCGACGCCTTCGCCAGCCCGGTGGTCGAGGTGCTGGGGGTGTCGGCCGTGGCCCTGGCGCTCCTGGCCGGGGCGTACCTGGTGCTGGAAGGGCAGACCCGCATCTTCGGGATGAACATGACCGACCAGAAGATGAGCTTCGAGTCGCTGGTGCAGCTCTACGTCTTCCTGGCCGCCATCGCCGACCCGGTCCGCAAGCTCTCCAGCGTCTACACCAAGGTCCAGGGCGGTGCCGCCGCGGCCGACCGGGTGTTCGCGCTGTACGATCGGCTGCCGGAGGTGCAACCCAACGCCGGCGGCCCGGTGGTGCCGAAACACGGCAAATCGGTCGAGTTCCGCAACGTCTGTTTCTCCTACGTCCCCGGCCAGGACCCCGGCACGCTCAACAACATCGACCTGTTCGTTCAAGCCGGCGAGACGGTCGCCCTGGTCGGCCCGAACGGCTGCGGCAAGACGACGCTCCTGGGCCTGTTGCCGCGGTTCTATGACCCGGACCACGGGGCGGTCTTCGTGGACGGGGTGAACCTGCGGACGGCCAACCTCCGCAGCCTCCGCAAGCAGATCGGGCTGGTGACGCAGGACACGGTGCTGTTCAACGACACGATCTTCGCCAACATCGCCTACGGCCGGCACGGGGCCACCCGGGAGGAGGTCGAGGCGGCGGCGCGGAAGGCGTTCGCCCACGAGTTCATCGTTACCAAGCCGGCCGGGTACGACGAGCAAGTCGGCGACTTCGGCTCGCAACTCTCCGGCGGGCAGAAGCAGCGGATCGCCCTGGCCCGGGCCATCCTCCGCGACCCGCGCATCCTGATCCTCGACGAGTTCACCAGCCAGATCGACGCCGAGAGCGAGGCCAAGATTCAACAGGCGCTGCGGGAGTTCGTCCGTGGGCGGACGACGTTCCTCATCACCCACCGGCTGAGCACGCTGGAGCTGGCCGACCGGATCGTGGTGATGGACACCGGCCGAGTGGCGGCGGTCGGTACGCACCGCGAGTTACTCGCTGACTGCCCGGCCTACCAGCGGCTCTACGAGGCGCACCTCATCGCACAGGACGACGCGGACGAGCCGACGGGCGCCGAGCCGCCCGCATCCGAAGAGGCCAACGGTAAGTACCGGGCAGCGTGAGCGGCCCTCAATGTAGTAGGCACACTCCGTGTGCCGTTCTTCGGGCGGGAAGAACGGCACACGGAGTGTGCCTACTACACTTCAAGTCCGTAACCTGACCGGGACGGCCCGTCACCCGAGCAACCCATGCCCGACCCCGCCGCCGAGCCTGAGCCGGTCTCCGTCGTGCTCCCCGTCCACAACGCGGCCGCGGTGATCGACAAGGCCGTCGCCGTCTGGCTCGACGCCCTCGGCCGGATCGGTCGCGGGTTCGAACTCGTCCTCGTGGACGACGGCAGCACCGACGGCACGTCCGTGAAGGCGGAACCGATCACGTCGCGGCGGCCGGACGTCCGGCTGCTCCGTCACGAGGCGCGGCGCGGCTACGGCGCCTGCCTGCGGACCGCGGTCGCCGAGTCGCGGCACCCGCTCGTCTTCTACACCGCCCTCGACTACCCGTACACGCCGTCCGACATCGGCAAGTTGCTGGAGCGGATCGGCCGAGAGGAGATCGTCAACGACCGGGTGTTTCGGGTGTTGGTGGTCAACGGCTGCCGGACCGGCCAGCCGGTGCCGGGGTTCTGGCGGGCGCTGGGGTGGGTCTATCGGACGTTCATGCGGCTCGCGCTGGGCAACCCGGTGGCGCCGGTGCCATCGTGGCTGGGGTTCCGCGAGCACCTGCGCGGCTGGATCGCGTGGCTGGTGTTCGGCAACCCACTGGAGGACGTCGGCTCGGCGTTCAAGCTCATCCACCGCGACGTACTCGACCGATTCCCGATCCAGTCGGACGGGGACTTCGTCCACGTCGAGGTGATCGGCAAGGCGACGTTCACCACCTGCATGATGGACGAGGTGCCGCTGACGCCGAACCCGGCGGCGATCCCGCCGAGTTGGTGGCGCGAGTTCTGGACGCTCCTCCGCAACGCGAAGTTCACCCCGCCGAAGCCGCCGCCCGTCCCGTCACCGGAGCCACCCGCGCCGGCGGCCGTCCCGCCATAGTGTGAACGCCATGTCCGCGGCCGACCGACCCCGGGTGCTGTTCGTGACCGGCAAGCTCGCCGAGCCGGCCCTACGGCGGGTGCTCGCCGACCTTGCACCGAAGGCCGGGTTCGACGCCGAGGTTGCCGTCCTGCCGATCACCGTCGCGGCGCTCATGACCGCGAACTGGGTCGCCCGCCACCTGATCGCCCCCGACGGGGTAGACAGGGTGATCCTCCCCGGTTTCTGTCGCGGAGACGTAAGCGAGGTGTCCGAGGCGGCGAACGCTCCCGCCGAACTTGGCCCGAAGGATGTGCGCGACCTACCGGAGCACTTCGGCAAGCGGTCCGGCCCGCCGCCGGATTATGGGAAGTTCGACATCGAAATCCTGGCCGAGATCAACCACGCACCGACCCTTCCGCTCGCCGACATCCTGACGCAGGCCCGCCACTACCGCGCCAGCGGCGCCGACGTGATCGACCTGGGCTGCGACCCCGGCGGCACTTGGGCCGGCGTCGGCGACGTGGTCCGGGCACTGAAGGCCGACGGCTCTCGCGTGTCGGTGGACAGTTTCAACGCGGAGGAGGTGGAGGCCGCACTTGCCGCCGGGGCCGAGTTGGTACTGAGTGTGAACGACACCAACGTCGAGAACGCTCACCGCTGGCACGAACAGTTCCCGAACGTCGAAGTGGTAGCAATCCCCGACACGCCAACCGACCTCGACAGCCTCGGCCGCACCGTCGAGAAGCTGACCGGCTGGGGCGTGCGGTACCGTCTCGATCCCATCATCGAGCCGATCGGATTCGGGTTCGCCGCGTCGCTCAGCCGGTACATTGAGACGCGGAAGCGTTACCCCGACGCCGAGATCATGATGGGTGTCGGCAACCTCACGGAGCTGACCGACGTTGATTCCGCGGGGGTTAACGTGCTTCTCGCCGGGTTCAGCCAGGAACTCGGCATCCGGTCGGTGCTGACGACCGAAGTCATCAACTGGTGTCGCTCGGCGGTGAAGGAGTTCGACCTGGCCCGCCGGCTGGTCTACCACGCGGTTCGGAACAACGTCTTACCGAAGCACCTGGAGCCGGGGCTGGTGATGTTGCGCGACCGCAAGGTGTACGAGCAAGGGCCGGAGGCGCTTGCGGAACTGGCGGCCCGCGTCACCGACCGCAACTACCGCCTCTTCGCCGAGCGCGGCGAGTTGCACGTCCTCAACGGCCAGATGTACCTGCACGGCACCGATCCGTTCGAACTGTTCGCGGAGATGGCGCGACGCGACCCGAAGCTGGATGCGTCGCACGCCTTCTACCTCGGCTATGAACTGGCGAAGGCGGTCACGACATTGACGCTCGGCAAGAGCTACACGCAGGATCAAGCACTGAGCTGGGGATTCCTGACGGTGCCGGAGGAAAGTCATCGGGGCAAATCGTAGTCCGCTCGCTCCGCGAGCGGTCTTCGCCGAACCGCTCGCGGAGCGAGCGGACTACACACCCGGTATACTGACCGCATGAGTGCATCGGCCCCGCCGTCCGAGCCGCAGACTGTGACCGCACTGGTCGAGGAGCTAATCCCCTGCCCCGACCCGTGGGACGTCGCCCGCAAACTCGCCCACCTGCCGTACCTGCTTTTCCTCGACAGCGCCGACCAGCACCCCGAGCGGGGGCGGTACTCGTATGTGATGGCTGACCCGTACCGGTTCGGCTCAACGTGGACGGCCGACGTAGACGCTCACCAGTTGCAAGAAGCTGAGATATCACTCAAGAATGTGCGACGACAGCAGCTACCCGGCTTACCGCCGTTCCAGGGCGGATTGGCAGGGGCATTCAGCTACGAACTCGGCCGGGTATTCGATCGGGTTCCGTCGCCCCGAACCAACGAGTTCACTACCCCGGATATTTCGATCGGGTGGTACGATTGGGTCATCAGCTTCGATCATCGGGAAGGGCGGGCGTGGGTCGTCTCGACCGGTGCCTTCACACCTCCGACCCACTGGAAGCGTTACCAACCCGCGCGCCGGCTGAATACGGTCAAGGAGTTGCTTGGTGCGAAGTCTGACCCGCCGCCACGGGTAGGCAAGTCAACCGTGACGGCATGCGCGCCGTTCAACCAGCTCCCCCTCCCCGGCTTCCCCGGCATCACCAGCAACTTCTCCCGCGACGGCTACCTCGCTGCCGTCCGCCGGGCGATCGAATACACCCACGCCGGCGACTGCTTCCAGGTGAACCTGTCGCAACGGCTCCTCGCCCCGCTGACCGAACACCCGCTGGAACTGTACGGCCGATTGCGCAAGACCAACCCGGCCCCGTTCGCGTGCTACTTCGACGCGGGAGACTTCCAGATCGTCAGCGCCTCCCCGGAGCGGTTCCTGAAAGTCTCCCCGAGTGGGGAGGTCGTCACCAAGCCGATCAAGGGCACCCGGCCGCGCGGCAACACTCCCGAGGAGGACGCGGCCAACGTCCGCGACCTGATCGCTAGCCCGAAGGACCGCGCCGAGAACGTCATGATCGTGGACCTGCTCCGCAACGACCTCGGCCGGGGCTGCGAGTACGGTTCCGTCACGGTGCCGAAGGTGTGCGAGATCGAGAGCTACCGGGACGTGCATCACCTCGTCTCCGAGGTCCGCGGCAAGCTGCGGCCGGGGATGACGCCGTTCGATCTGCTGCGGGCGGCGTTCCCGGGCGGGTCCGTCACCGGGGCGCCGAAGGTGCGGGCGATGGAGATCATCGCCGAGCTGGAGCCGACCGCCCGGGGGCCGTACTGCGGCAGCGTCGGGTTCGTCGGGTTCGACGGCAGCATGGACACCAACATCCTCATCCGCACGTTCACCGCCGGCCGGGGGTGGCTCCAGTTCCCGGTCGGCGGCGGCGTCGTCGCCGACTCCGACCCGGAGCGCGAGTACGAGGAGACGCTGCACAAGGCGGCCGGGCTGTTGCGAGCTTTGGAGAAGAACTAACCACAAAGGCACAAAGGTCACACAAAGGGACACAAAGGATACAGTGGAATTGGTTCTGCCCTCTTCTTCTTTGTGTGTCTTTGTGTGACCTTTGTGCCTTTGTGGTGAACGCCTTCTATGATTCTCGAAGGGCTGGTGACGACGACGAACCCCGACGGCACGCCGCACCTGGCGCCGATGGGTCCGCACGTCGAGCCGGACATGCGGCGGTTCCTGCTACGACCCTTCCCCACATCGAACACCTATCGCAACCTCGAGGCCCACGGCGTAGGGGTACTGCACGTCACCGACAACGTATTGCTGCTGGCGAAGGCCGCGGTCGGTGAGGCCGAGATGCCCGCGCTGCGGCCAGCGACCGCGGTCCGCGGCTGGGTGATCGCCGACGCCTGCCGGTGTTACGAGTTCCGGGTCCGGTCGATCGACGCATCCGAACAGCGGGTGCGGATCGAGTGCGAGGTAGTCCGTTCCGAGCCCCTCCGCGACTTCTTCGGCTTCAACCGCGGCAAGCACGCGGTCCTGGAGGCGGCCATCCTCGCCACGCGGTTGCACCTGCTGCCGCGCGAGGAGGTCGAAGCCGAGTACCGCAAGCTGCGGGTGATCGTGAACAAGACCGGTGGTACTCAAGAACGGGAGGCGATGACCTTCCTGGAAGATTATCTGAGCCGTCATCCCATCGGAGGGCCGTCGGCATGACCCGGGTCGTCGCGCCGAGCCGGCTGCACTTCGGGCTGCTGCACGTCCCGGTCGAGGGGCTGACCCACTGGCCGGACGGCCTGCCGGTGCGGCGGTTCGGCGGGGTCGGGCTGATGGTGAACGCCCCGAGCATCGCCGTGAGGGTCGAGTCTGCCGCCGAGTGGTCAGGACATGGACCGAACGGGCATCGCGCGCTGGGCTACGCCCGACAGGTCGCGGCGACCCTGACCGATGGCTCGACCCGTTCGTTAGAGGTCACGGTGGAGCGGTGCCCGCCGGAGCACGTCGGACTCGGCGTCGGCACCCAACTGGGGCTGGCGGTCGCCCTGGCGGTGACGACCGAACTGGGCTTTCCCGGAATGAAGTGCGCGGAGCTGTCCCGGTGGGTCGGCCGCGCCGAGCGATCCGGGATCGGGTCGCACGGGTTTGCCCGCGGCGGCTTGCTCGTCGAGGGCGGGAAGCGCGGCGCGGAGGTGTCAGTCCTCCTCGGCCGGTACGAGTTCCCGACTGACTGGCGCATCGTCCTGGCCCGACCGCACACCTCCCAGGCAACTTGGTCCGGCGGGGCAGAGCAGCAAGCCTTCAGCCGGGCGCGAAGCGCCGACGTGATACTCCCGCTGACCGAACGCATGTCGCGCGTGCTCCTGGTCGGCTTGCTACCGGCACTCCTGGAGCGCGACTGCGTCACGTTCGGCAAGGCGGTGCAGGAGTATAACCGGCTCGCTGGCCATATGTTCGCCAACGATCAGGGAGGCAATTACTCCTCCCCGCTGGTGCAACGGTTGGTGGTGGCAGCAGAGCGTTATGGTGCTACCGGCGCCGGACAGTCGTCGTGGGGACCGACGGTCTTCGCACTCTGCGCGGACCACGAGGTCGCGCAAACCGTGTCGGACGGACTGGGTAGAGACTTCAACGCACTGGATGTCGTCATCACGTCCGGGAACAACACGGGTGCCGTGCTGACGTGACGCGGCAGACCTGTTACGACAGCGCCCGGATCAGCCCGACCAGCAGCACATCCGCCGCAAGCACCAGCAGCGAGCACGCGACGACGCCGTCCGTCGCGGCCTTGCCGACCTCCTCCGACCCGCCGCGCGCGGTCAGACCGACGAAGCAGCCCGTCACCCCGACCAGCGCCCCGAACGCCAGCGTCTTCAGCCCCGCTGGCACGACCTCCGCCAGCCGCAACTCCTGAAGCAGCGCGGTCCGGTAGCGCAGCCACGACGTCGGGCCGGCTGTCGTCTCGGCGAGGTAGCCGCTGCCCAGCGCGACGCCCGCGATAAGCACGTGGAGCAGCGGCGCCGCCAGTACGCACGCTAGTACCCGCGGCCCGACCAGCCGCCGCACCGGCGACACACCTAGTAGTTCCAAAGCGTCCACCTGCTCGCCGACCCGCATCGCCGCCAGTTCGGCCGCCAGGCTCGCCCCGGTCCGGGCGGCGACGATCAGCCCCGCACCGATCGGCGCCAGCTCCAAGAGCACCGCGGCCGCCAGCACGGTCGGCAGCAGGTCGGTCGCGCCGACGGTCCGCGCCAACACCCCGTGGGTGTGCATCCAGATCACCGCACCCAGCGCCAGTCCGAGCACCGCCGCCAGGGGCAGCCCACCGACCAACACACCGTAGAAGGGCCGCGCCCACCAGCCGGGGTGAAGGACCGACGCCAGCGCCGCGACCAGCGCCCGGCCGGCGAAGTGCGCCCACTCCCCGGTTCGCGCCAGCGCGTCGAGCGGGTGGAGTGGGAATGACATGGGAGGACGGGTGAAGAGGCGGGTTATTCCGCCACGACGCACTCGGGGTGACTCACGGCGGCGGGTGCTGCCGAGCGGCGGGCCTGCTCGTCCCGGCAGGCGATCAGCAGCCCCGCGAGCAGGTCGCGGTCGAGTGGGCCTTCGCGGTCCCAGGCGAGGATGACGGCGGAGGTGGCGGGGTTGAGCCGGGCGACGCGGGTCAGCCACAGGACGCCGGCCTCCTCGTCGCCGAGGTCGCGCGTCGCCGGGTGGTTCCAGGCGATGTGCGACGCCAGGCAGCCCATCGGCACGGCCCGAGTGAACGCGCCGCGGATCAGCAATGGGTTGCCGGACTCCAGCAGCCCGACGAGCCGTGACAGCCCGCTGTCACTGACGTTCGGGAGCCAGGCGGTGCGGAACTCGATGAGGGGGTCCGTGGCCGGCATCGCACTCTCCTCGCGGCCCGCGCACCGGAAGGGCGGCCGCCGAGACGGTGGCAACATCTTGGCCTATCAATACTTGCGGCGCCGCGGCGGTCAGGCCGGCGGCCCGGTATCGGGACTACTGGGAGCCGTTTATCGGGCGGACCCCCGCCGGATGGGGTGAAGACGGCGAGGTCGGCTGCGGTAACTCCGAGGCATCTTAGACCGCCCTTTTTCGGGGTGTCAAGGGGCCGACCCCGACCCGCGGGGCGCCCGAACGAGGGGTGTCCCGGACCACCCCCGGAATGCCAACCAAGGGTGGGAGTTATGGAAATAGCACCGGGCCGGACTACTTGGAAGAAAATCTCCGCGGTCCCGGTTGGACACTGGGCAATCGCTGAACGCACCGAGAAATGAGAAAATGATCTAATAAGTATTAAAGTTCATACAGAACGCACTCGTGTCCACCATTCCGATGTGACTCATGTTGATTCCCGCCAGAGACCGCGGCCCGGTCCCGGAACTCCCGGCCAAAACGACAGCGGCCCGGTGCCGTGGCGCCGGACCACAGTGACACACCAGTGTCAACGATTCGATTCACTTCGATCCGTCATCGGAACCGGCGCGCTCCGGCCGCAGCGACCGCACCCACGCGCCGGCCGTCCACATCTCGCTCTCGGCGATCGCCTTCAACTCCGTATCCAGTTGCGCGCGGTAGTCCTTGCGGCTGTTCGCCTCCAGCACGCGGCGCGTCTCCTCGCCGGTCTCGACCGAGTGGTAGAGCTTCTCGAACACCGGCTTACTGGCGTCGCGGAACGCCTTGAACCAGTCGAGCGCGCCGCGCTGGGCAGTCGTCGAGCAGTTGGCGTACATCCAGTCCATACCCTTCTCGGCGATCAGTGGGTAGAGGCTCTGTGTCGCCTCCTCGACCGTCTCGTTGAACGCCTCGCTCGGCGAGTGCCCGTGCTCTCGTAGCACCTCATACTGCGCCAGCCACAGCCCGTAGATCGCCCCCATCAAGACGCCGCGCTCGCCGGTCAGGTCGGAGAACACCTCCTTCTGGAAGGTCGTCTCGAACAGGTAGCCCGACCCGATTGCCACGCCCAGCGCCAGCGCCCGGTCGCGCGCCCGGCTGGTCGCGTCCTGGTGGATGGCGAAGCTGGAGTTGATCCCCCGGCCCTCCAGGAACAGCCGGCGGACGGTCGTGCCCGACCCCTTCGGGGCGACCAGGATCACGTCGATGTCCTTCGGCGGCACGACCCCGGTCTGGTCGCTGTAGACGATCGAGAACCCGTGCGAGAAGTACAGCGCCTTGCCGGCCGTCAGGTGCGGCTTGATCTTCGGCCACATCTCCTTCTGCCCGGCGTCGGACAGCAGGTATTGAACGATCGTCCCCTTGGCGGCCGCCTCCTCGGGGTCGAACAGGGTCTTGCCCGGCACCCACCCGTCCTGCAGACACAGGTCGTAAGCCTTGCCGCCCTTGCGCTGGCCGACGATCACCGTGACGCCGTTGTCGCGCATGTTCAGCGACTGGCCGCGGCCCTGCACGCCGTAGCCGAGCACCGCGACCGTCTCGTTCTGGAGGATTTGCCGGACCCTCGCCAGCGGGTAGTCGGACCGCTCGACGGCCGTCTCGGTGGACGACCCGATCTTCAGCTCTTTCATGGTCAACTCCGGTGGGTGTCCCCTCGGGACCGCGGCCGCTGGGCGAACAAAGCGATGGCACGCGGATGACGCGGATTTCAGCGCGGATGAACGCGGATCAAAAGACAATGATGGAAGACAGGATTCCAGCCACTCTCTTGATCCTGTTTTCAATCTCTTCTATCTGATCCGCGTTCATCCGCGCTGAAATCCGCGTCATCCGCGTGCCATCTCTTCAAGAGCGCTCCCGGGGATGGGATCAACCTACGGTCGCCGGTCGGGATGACCAGCGGGCCTACTCGTCCACCACGTCCTCGAACTTCGAGACGGCGATCACGTCAGCCCGGGAGACAAGCACGCGCTTCCGGTTCCGCTTGATCCCGGTCGCCACCGATGCGGCGACGTAGTTCTCCCGGCTCGTCTCGGTGTCGCGCAGGTCGTGCAGGTCGGCGTTGCGTAGCTCTAGAAAATGCTCGTCGTAACACTTGAGTGTCCCGAGGCAGACAAACTCGCTGCGGAAGTCCACCACCACCTTCTGGTCGATCAGGTCGTCGAGCATCGGGCCACCCCCGGGAGTGCGGTCTCGCTAGATGTGTCCCCTCAAGATACGCGACCCCGACGGCGGGGGGAAACCCGCCTTCTCGTTCCCACGCTCGGCGGGCCGTCCCTGGGACCGCGGCCGTCCCGGCCGCTCTTGTTGCACGGGTCGGGGGCCTTCG
>DASSAT010000107.1:0-5790 GCA_035699305.1 Fimbriiglobus sp.
TGCCCGGACACACCCCGCAATAACCCACCACATCACCGAACGGAACTTCTACACCACAAAGGACATCGGGCGAAAGTTCCCTAGAGACTCCGAATCGGAACTACTGACCCTACAAGACGTCGGCCAGCCACGACAGGAACCGCGTCACGTCCGGCGGGCCGTCGAGCCGGTAGCGCGCCGCCGTCTGTCGTGAGGGGCCGACCATCACCGTTACCCCGTCCGGGATCGCCCGGAAGGCGTCCTCATCGGTCGCGTCGTCGCCGAGATAGATCGCCACCGGGTTCGGGTCGCCAGCGGTCAACCTCTCCCAGAGCCACCGCACCGCCCGGCCCTTGTGCCAGTCCACCGCCGGACGGACCTCCCGCACCATCTTGCCGCCGCGCAAGACGAACCGCTCGCGGTGCGGGCCGACCACCTGCTCGACTACCTCTTTCACCCGCGGGACCAGCGCCGGCGGCGTCTGCCGGAAGTGGACGCTGGCCGAGAGGACCTTGTTCTGCACCCACGCGCCGGGCACGTCGGCCAGCGCGGCAGTCAACTCGGCGGTGATCGCTGCCAGTTCCTCGACGAGCGCCGCCGCCCCCGGCTCGCGGAACTCGAACCCCGGCCCCTGGATCTCCAGCCCGTGGTTGCCGGCGTAGGCGATCCCCGTGACGCCGACCCGCGGCCGCAGGTCCGGCAGGTCGCGGCCACTGACCACCGCCGCCCTCGCGTTCGGGTGGGCCGCGATGCGCCCGAGCAGGTCGCGGCCTTCCGCCGACAGCTCGCAGGCCGTCGGGTCATCGCGGATCGGGACCAGGGTGCCGTCAAAGTCCACGAACAACAGCACCCGCCGGCCGGTGCGGATGCGGGAGGCGAGGTCGCCCAGCGGGTCGAACAGGTGTAACGGCATCGAGGTTCCTGACGCGGCGGCGGGTCGGCACGGGGCCGTCACGCCGCAGCTCCGGTCCCCGGCCCCGGACTATTCTGAGACGCCCCGGGGTGACGGAACACCCCCGAACCGGGGGCCCGCTCGACCGGTCAGACGTTCTCCGGGAAGTCGAACTTCAACAGCTCCGAGAGCACCTTGCCGCCCCAGCGGTAGACGTTGTGCCGCTCCAGGTGCTCGCGCATCTTGCGCATCCGCCGGGCGCGCTCCTCGTCCGGCATCGTCAACGCCTGGTGCATCGCCTCGGCGATCTCGTGGACGGCGAACGGGTTGACCTGGAGCGACTCGGTCAGCTCCCAGGCGCTGCCGGTGAACTTGCTGAGGATCAGCACCCCGTCGTCGTCGGCCCGGCTGGCGACGAACTCCTTGGCCACCAGGTTCATCCCGTCGTGTAGCGAACTGACCACGCAGAACCGCGCCAGTCGGTGCAGCGCCATCATGTCCGTCGGCCCGGTGTGCTCCTTGAGGAACAGGACCGGCTGCCAGCCCCGTTCCTTCCACTTGAAGTTGATCTCCTCGACCAGGTTCTCGACCTCGTCCTCGATCCGCTGGTAGGACAGGATGTGCGACCGGCTCGGGGCGGCCAACTGCACGAACATGAACCGCCGTCGCAACTCCGGGTGCGCCGTCAGCAACTCGTCCACCGCCCGCAGCCGCTGCGGGATCCCCTTGGTGTAGTCGAGCCGCTCGATCCCGACCCCGACCAGTTCCGTCCCCCGGCCCAGCCGCTTCTTCCACTTCTGCATGGCGGCGGCCACCTCGGCCGACTGGGCGTTGGCCGCGTGCTCGGCGAAGTCGATCGAGATCGGGAATGGGCGGACCAGGGTCGGCCGGCCGTGCCGGGTGACCGCGAAGTGCTCGGTGTCCACCTTCGCCTCAATGGTGCGGTCCACCGTGTCCAGGAAGTTCTGGCAGTGGTGGCGGACGTGGAACCCGAGCAGGTCGTTGCCGAGCAGCCCGTCGAGCAACTCCTCCGCCCACGGGAACACCCGGAACACCTCGCGGTTGGGCCACGGGATGTGCCAGAACTGGGCGACGATCAGGTTGGCATTGGCGTCGCGGAGCATCCGCGGCAAGAGGCAGAAGTGATAGTCCTGGATGAACACGAACGTCGGCCGGCCGCCGGCCTCCTGGAGCACCGCGTCGGCGTAGATGCGGTTGACCTCCTTGTACCGCTCCCAGTCCGACGGGCGGAACACCGGCGGCGTGAAGGTGATGTGGCAGAGCGGCCAAAGCCCCTCGTTGGCCATGCCGTAGTAGAAGCCTTCTTCCTGCTCCTTGGTCAGCCACACCCGGCGCAGGGTGTAGGTCGGGTTGTCCGGTGGGACGCGGACGCGGTCGTACTCATCGACCACGTCGCGGTCGGCGTCGCCGGCCCCGTGGGCGATCCAGGTGCCGCCGGAGGCGTCCATGATCGGGTCGATGGCGGTGGCCATCCCGCTGGCCGGGCGGATCGCCTCGACCTGCTCGCCGTTGTACCGGTGGATGAACGGCTCGCGGTTGGCGACGACGATGAACTGGTAGTCCTTCATCCGCTCGGTGATCAAATCTTTGAGCGCTTGCCGGGTCCACATGGGCACCTCCGGGCCACGGGATCGAGGGAAGCGGGCAGCGTTGGGACAGTCGGGGTGAACGGCAACCGGATCAGGAAGGCGGCCGCCGGACGAGTGGGACGACGTATGGTATCATCTAACAGGAATTGTAGCCGGACGCGGCAGGAACACCCAACCGGTTTTGGCGAACCCTGGGACCGGTCACAACTTGACAAGTTCGCCGGGTTTGGTAATTCGTGGGGGACGGGTCGGCGGATCGCCGGCCGGCCTCGACCACCCGACATTCATGGGGATGCCCGATGGCGCACATCGTCACGGCCAACTGCAACGACTGCAAGTACACCGACTGCTGTGTCGTCTGCCCGGTGGAGTGCTTCTACCAGGACGACATGATGCTCTACATCGATCCCGAAGACTGCATCGACTGCGAGGCGTGCGTCCCCGAGTGCCCGGTCGAGGCGATCTTCGCCGAGGCCAACACCCCGAGTCAGTGGACCAGCTACATCCAGATCAACAAGGACAAGGCCGCGGCCCTCAAGGCCCAGGGCGGCGACGCCCACATCACCGAGAAGCACGACCCCCAGGAGGGGCCGGGCTGCTCGGGCAAGAAGTAGGGGCAAGGGGCAAGGGGCAAGAGAAGGCCCGTGTCCGGGGTAGTACACCGACGCCGGTTCCTACTAACAATGAGCAGGGCCGGCGTCTTGCTTTCTTCTTCTTGCCCCATGCCCCTCGCCCCTTGCCCCTATGACTGGTCTCCTCCTCATCCAACTCGGCACCCCCGACGCGCCCACCCCCCAGGCGCTCAAGCCTTATTTAAGGCAGTTCCTGTCCGACCCACGGGTGATCGAGGACCAGGGCTGGAAGTGGAAGCTGGTCCTGGAGGGGATCGTTCTCCGCAAGCGGCCGGCCGAGTCGGCCGCCAAGTACGCCCGCATCTGGGACGCGCGGACCGGCTCGCCGCTGATGCACTTCACCCGCCGACAGGTCGAGCTGTTGCAGGCGCGGTTCCCGGGTGTGCCGGTCCGGTTCGGCATGATGGTCGGCAACCCGTCGGTCGGCCAGGCGGTCGCGGAGATGATCGCCGACGGGGTAGACCGGCTGATTGTGCTGCCGATGTTCCCGCAATATTCCGCGACGACGACCGCCAGCGCGACGGACGCGCTGTTCAAGGCGCTGTTGAAGGAGCGGCGGGTGCCGGCGCTGCGGGTGGTGCCGCCATACTACGACCACCCGGCGTACCTGGACGCGGTCGTGACGGTGGTCCTTGACGAGCTGGCCCGGCTGCCGTGGGGGCCGGAGCACTTGGTCTTCAGCTTCCACGGGCTGCCGCAGTCTTACGTGAACCGCGGCGACCCGTACCCGTCCCAGTGCGTGCGGACGATGCAGGGATTGGCGGACCGGCTGGAGTTGCCGCGCGAGAAGTGGACGCAGACGTACCAGTCGCGGTTCGGCCGGGCCGAGTGGCTCAAGCCGTACACCGACGACGTGCTGACCGAGTTGACGAAGCGCGGCGTGAAGCGGGTGGCGGTGGTGTTGCCGGGGTTCACCGCGGACTGCCTGGAGACGCTCGACGAGATCGGCCGCGAGAGCCGCGAGGTGTTCGAGCGTGCCGGCGGCGAGCATCTGCGGGCGGTGCCCTGTCTGAACGACCACCCGCGGTGGATCTCGGCCCTGGAGACGATCGTCCGTGAGGAGGGGCGGGGATGGCTGGATTAAATCCCAAATCCCAAGCACCAAATCCCAAAAGAAGACACCGGTTGGGATTTGGTACTTGGGATTTGGGATTTACCGCGCCGCGGTCTCCAGGTAGTCGAGGTACGCCAGGAACCCCAGCCCGGTGAGCAGGCCGTAGCAGACGCACGTCGCCACCCACGACGGCGACGCGAACTTCAGGGCGCTGCCGGCGAACTGGTTCAGCCGCAGCCGCACCCCGTTGAAGTCCACCGCGTAGATCTCGTCCAGGACCAGGTGCGACAGGAACCCCAGCATCACCCCGCCGGCCAACAAGAGCCGGACCCGCATCGCGCCGTGGTACTCCAGGTACACCAGCAGCCCGAAGATCAGCATCGCCGGGATGCTGTGGAACATGCCGCGGTGGACCGACACCCGCCGCAGCACGAACCCCAGCCCGTAGCGGATGAGCAGGTACAGGAACACGAGCGTCGCCAGCACCCCCTCCTGAGTCATCCCGGTGCCTAGTCGGGGCATGAGCAAGAGCGGCACGACCGCCGCCGCCAGCCCGGAAAGCTCGCGGACCGGCACCCCGGAATCGCTGTCGAGGTCCGGCAACATGCCGCCGACGGCGGTGACGCCGGCCGCCAGGAACGCCGTCTCCGCGGGGAAGCCCAGCGGCCTGACCGCCGCCGCCCCGTACCCGAGGCCGCACAGCGTCGAGACGGTGATGTGAGTGCGAAAGCCCGCCATGACGGAAAATCCCTTCCAACCGACCTTGTGAACATCCGTACCATTGTGGCGAAATATCCCTGGGAGCGCGGCCGTCTCGGCCGCTCTTGCTGTGCGGGACGGGGTGCTTGGGTGTCGCCGCGGGCCTCCGACTGTGGTAGCCAGAGCGGCCGAGACGGCCGCGGTCCCAGGAGGGTATTCGCTATGACCAACGAGGACATTGCCCGGCGGCTGCGGTACCACGCCTCGGAGCTGTCGCGGGCCGGCGACAATTTGTACCGGGTGCGGGCGTTCCGTCAAGCCGCGATGGCGGTGCTGACGCTGCCGGAGCCGGTGGAGCGGCTGGACCGCTCGGCGCTGGAGCGGGTGCCGGGGATCGGCCGAAGTCTCGCCGGGACGATCGGCGAGTTCGCCAAGACCGGCCAGTGGACGCCGGGCCGCGGGCCGGTTTCTTAGGGTGGATCGGCGCCCGTAGAGCCGGGCTTGACACCCCCTCAGTAGCTCCGATTATGGCGTCTGCGGTCTCGGGGCGGCAAGTCCTTCGGGGGCGGACGTCCGGCCACGTGCGCCAGCTACATTCGGAACTGCTGACCCCACGAAGAGGTCACTTCCCGGAGTCCTCCCATGCCCCGCCTCGCCTTCGCCCTGATCTTGCTCGGGTTCGCCGTCCCAGCCGCGGTCGCGGAGCCGTTCAAGTTCCCCGAAGGGAAGCACGGCAAGGGCGAGCTGAAGTACGTCAACGGCATCCCGGTGCTGGTCCTCGCCGGGACGCCGGAGGAGATGGGCGAGCAGATGGGCGTCCTCGGTCTGAAGCCGGCGGCCGGGGCGGTCGGCGTCGCCAAGGAGCTGCTCAAGCGGCGGAAGCTCGACCTCATCCTCCCCCTGATTAAGCGGCTCGGCGAAGCG
>DASSAT010000108.1:0-7852 GCA_035699305.1 Fimbriiglobus sp.
GCCGGACCTGGAAGAAGAATGGGCCTTCCAGTGCTATATGCGCGGCGAGGCCGAGCGCGCCAGCTCGGACGGGGCGCTGTACCTGACCAACGTCCAGCAGTTGTACGAGGACAAGGAGAACGGCGACGACGAGCCGGACCCGATGACGGCGATGCTCGGACCGAAGCCGCCGGCGAAGACGCAAACGGCCGAGGGGTTCGTCCCGCGGATCGTGGCGCGGGGTGGGCCGGTGGCGGTCCTCAACGACGAGGCGCACCACACCCACGACGAGGACAGCGCCTGGAGCCGGTGCGTCCGCGACCTACACGCGGCCACCCCCGGCGGGCTGGCGGCGCAGCTCGACTTCACCGCCACGCCCCGGCACACCAAGGGGCATCTCTTCTCGTGGACGGTCTTCGACTACCCGCTCAAGCAGGCGATCATCGACATGATCGTCAAGCAACCGCTCAAGGGGATCACCAAGGGGATCGGCGAGCAGCACTCGAACATCGCCAGCATCCGGTATCAGGCGTACCTGTCGGCCGGCGTCGAGCGGTGGAAGGAGTACCGCGAGCAACTCGCGCGGCTGGACCGCAAGCCGATCCTGTTCGTCATGATGAACAGCACCGCGGACGCCGATGAGGTGGGCCACTGGCTCCAGGACACCTACGGGGAACTCTTCGGCGGCAACAAGCTGCTCGTGATCCATACGAACAAGGTCGGCGACGTGGCCGCGCGGGACGAGGGGTCGGCCCGGCAGGTCGCCCGGGACGTGGACCACGGCACCAGCCCGGTGAACTGCATCGTGTCCGTGATGATGTTGCGCGAGGGCTGGGACGTGCAGGGGGTCACGGTCATCGTCGGGCTGCGGCCGTACTCGTCCAAGGCGAACATCCTTCCCGAGCAGACGGTCGGCCGTGGGCTGCGGCTGATGTTCCGCGACCACCCCGGGTACACCGAGCGCGTGGACGTGATCGGCAATAAGCATTTCATCGAGTTCGTCGAGCAGTTGGACAAGGAAGAGGACTTGCAACTCAAGGAGTTCGAGGTCGGCAAGGACAAGGTGGTGATCCTCACCATCGTGCCCGACCCGGCGAAGGCGGACAAGGACGTCATTCTTCCCGAGTTGTCGCCGATCCTGGTGCGGAAGAAGTCGCTCGAAGAGGAGATCGCGGCCCTGGACGTGCCGGCCCCGCCGAAGCCGCTGCCGCTCAAGGAGGACGAGAAGGAGGCGCGGGAGTTCCGCTACGAGGGGTACGACCTGGTGACGATGAAGATGATCGTCGAGCGGGATTACAAGATCCCGACGCCGCAGACGGCGGAGGAAGTGATTGGGTACTACGCCAAGCGAATCGCCAACGACGTGAAGCTGCCGTCGCAGTTCGCGGCGCTGGTGCCGAAGGTCCGGGAGTTCCTGGCCGAGAAGGCGTTCGGCAAGCCAGTCGGCCTCAACACCCCGGAGATGGTCAAGGCGATATCGAGCAACGTGGCCGCGTTCGTGACGATCCGAACGTTCGTTGCAGAACTGCGCAAGCTCGTGGTCGATGAGCTGGAGCCGGAGTTGGTCAGCGCCGGTCGGGCACTCTCCACATTGCCGGGCTTCCCGTGGTCCCGGCCGACGGTGACGGCGTCGAAGTGCGTGTTCAACCTGGTGCCGTGCGATAACAAGTACGAGGTCGAGTTCGCCCGGTTCCTCGAAAAGTCCGACGACGTGGTGCGGTTCGCCAAGCTGCCCGAGCGGTTCGGGTTCGTGATCGAGTACACCGACGCGATGGGGAACCTCCGCCACTACGAGCCGGACTTCGTGGTGGTGACGGCGGACGGGGTGCATTCGCTGGTCGAGACGAAGGGGCTGGAGGACGTGAACGTCGCCCACAAGGACCGGGCGGCGAGGCTCTGGGTTGAGAACGCGACCGCCCTGACCGGAACGCCGTGGACCTACTACAAGGTCCGGCAGACCGACTTCGGCGGTCTCCAGCCGAGCCTGTTCTCCGACCTGGACGCCCTCCAGAACCTATGAGGCGATCGACCGACGGCCTCGCCAAGTGAGTGTATACAAGTATAGATCGCCCCTGCGGTCCGGGCCGAGTTGTCACGCAGCGACCGCCCAGATAGCCAGACCGGCCCCCTGACCCCTCGACAGGGGATGATCGTACCGGGATCAGATTGCCACATTGCCACTCCCGGAAATGGCAATGTGGTCACCTGACCCCGGCCGGTTGAGGCGGGGACGAAGTCAGATGGACAGATTGCCACATTCCGAAGTGTCCGTCTGACCGCCTGACCCCCGCTGCTTGAGGCGGCGACTGAATACGGGTGACAGGCTGGGCGAGCGGGGTGAGGTGTTGTACGATAACCGGAGCGCCCGTCGGCCGGCGGGCGCGGGTTACTTGCCACGGGAGAGCCAATGTCGCTGCGGATGCGGGTCCACGACCGCGAGCCGATCGGGGCCGCCCTCCGGCGGTTCAAGAAGCTGCTGGAGCGGAGCGGGATGAAGCGCGAACTCCGCGCCCACGAATACTACGAGAAGCCGTGCGACGCGCGCCGTCGCAAGGCGCTCAGCCGCGTGCGGGCGATCAAGAAGGCGGCCGCCACCAAAGCCGCCCGCTAGCCGGCAATGTAGTCCGCTCGCTCCGCGAGCGGATGGCGAAGACCGCTCGCGGAGCGAGCGGACTACATTCCCGGAGCCGCGATGCCCCTGACCGAGCTGAGCCTGGCCCCCGACCGGGGGCCGCTGTCGGCCGGGGTCCGCGCGCTCCTGCGCACCGCCGACCGCCGCATCGGTCGCTTCCTCATCCGCGGCCGCATCCCCGCGTTCGTCCCCAGCGACTACGACGGGGCGTTCCGCGTCTTCCGCGGGCTGATCGAGTCGCCCGCCGTCCGCGGCACCCAGTTCTGCGAGTGGGGCAGCGGGTTCGGCGCCGTCACCTGCCTGGCGGAGGTAGCTGGGTTCGACGCCTGCGGCATCGAGGCCGAGGCCGAGCTGGTGGATCAGGCCCGGCGGTTGGCCGAGGACTTCGGGCTGGCCGCCGAGTTCGCCCACGGCAGTTACATCCCGCCCGGCGCCGAGGACCGCGTGTACGCCGGCGGCGTGTACTCGTGGCTGACCACCGAGTCCGACCACGCCTACGAGGAACTCGGGCTGGACGTGGCCGACCTGGACGTGGTCTTCGCCTACCCGTGGCCGGACGAGGAGGCGCTGACGGCCGAGTTGTTCGACCGCTACGCCGGGCCGGGGGCGGTGCTGGTGACGTACCACACGGCCGAGGGGTTCCGCGCCCGCCGCAAGACCGCCCGGCGAGCCAAACGGCCCCGGGGTCAGTACTGACGGGCGATCGCCGGGATCGACCGGACGATGTTCCCGCGCCCGTCGGCCACCACGAAGAAGCTGTTGGCGACCCTGGCGGTGGCGGCGTCCGGCCCGGTCAGGACGTTCACCCGGTAGTGCTCGTCCCAGAGTGGTAGGACGGCCACCCGGAACAGGTCTGCCGGCCGGCCGAGGGCCAGGAGCACGCCGCCGCGGATCACCGCGGCCACGCTCGCCCGCTCGTCCGTCGCCGCCGATTGCTCGCCGGTGGTCTTGGCCGCCATCGCATTCCCCTGACTGAGGATAAGGGTCACTGCCCCCGCCCGGTGCGCGGGATGGGGGCGGGTAATCGCGGCCGCTTGACCGGCTTGCCCCCCTCGGGCCGGAACGCGCTGAGATATGCCGACCAGCTCGGCCCGACGTAGCGAGGCTCGATCAGGGCGAACCCGGCCGCCGCGACGGCCCGGTCCGACCCGAACTCCCGGAACCGGTCGGCCCGCCAGGGGTTCTGGCCGACCGCGTTCATCGGAGCCACCCCGAGGCCGGCCTGCAACCGGACCTCCTCGCCCGGCGGGAGAGGCGAGTCCAGGTCCACTTCCCGGACCCTCAGCCTGGGGAAGCCGTCGTGTTCCCGCGGGTCGAGGTCGAGGAAGACATGAATCGGCGCCCCGAAGCGGTCGTCGATGACAAGGAAATGCACGCCCGACCTCCGGGGGTTGAGAGTGGGTGGCGCCCGGCACGCCCGGGGTCGGCGCGGCCGGCGGCAGGCCGCGGACGGGCGGGATGCCAGCCGGGCGATCTCAGGGAGGTTGTCGGAGGCGGGCCTGGGACAACGACGCCAAGACGGGAGGAACGGCGTTCGCCGACGGGGTCATCATACCCCGGCGCGCGGCGGACGACTGGAAGATTCTCAAAAGCTAGGCGCGGCCCGTCGGCGGAACGGGCCCGTCGAACGCCCCGAGACTCTCGGCCGAGGGTCGGTTACAGCGGCGGCCAGTTCTTCTCCAGCCCCTCGCGCTCGATCGCCTTGACCTGGGCCTCGGTCACGTCGAACCGGCGGGCGGTCTCGGCGCGGGAGGTCTCGACGCTCATGCCCGCGTCCTGGGCTTCGACGACGGCCCGGAAGATGGCTCGCCGCTGGTCTACGGTCACGGTGTCGGCCGGCTGCTGACTGGACACGGGTGCGGCCTCCGGTACATTTCGGCACGGGCGGACGGTCGATACCCTCATCATACTCGGTCCCGGCCGTCCCGATACCCGTGTGCGCGGAAAACGCCCATTCGGTCTCGGCCGGCGGTCGCGCCAGCCGAACCGCTATTATGCTGTCATGAGCGCCGAGACCGTCAAGACCGACCTGACCGGGGCGCGGGTGCTCGTCACCGGCGGGGCCGGGTTCCTCGGCCGCCCGGTCTGCGAGCTGGTCCGCCGACACGGCCCCGCGTCGGTGGTCGTGCCGCGCAAGGCGGAGTCCGACCTGACCGAGCAGGCCGCCGTCCGCAAGTTGCTCGACGCCGCCCGGCCGGACGTGGTGCTCCACCTCGCCGCGGTGGTCGGCGGCATCGGCGCCAACCGCGACAACCCCGGCCGGTTCTTCTACGAGAACGCGGTCATGGGCATCCTGCTCATGGAGGAGGCGCGGCGCCGCGGGGTGCGGAAGTTCGTCATCGTCGGGACGATCTGCTCGTACCCGAAGTTCACCCCGGTGCCGTTCCGCGAGGACGCCCTGTGGGCCGGCTACCCGGAGGAGACCAACGCCCCCTACGGCATCGCCAAGAAGGCGCTCTTGGTGCAGGCGCAGGCGTACCGCCGGCAGTACGGGTTCGACGCGGTGACGCTGTTGCCGGTGAACCTGTACGGCCCGGGGGACAACTTCGACCCCGGGTCCAGCCACGTGATCCCGGCGCTTATCAAGAAAGTGGTCGAGGCGCGGGACGCCGGCCGGCCGACGGTCGAGGTGTGGGGGACCGGGTCGGCGTCGCGGGAGTTCCTGTACGTGCGCGACGCGGCCGAGGGGGTGGTGGCGGCGGCGGCGACCTACCACGACCCGGACCCGATCAACCTGGGGACCGGGAAGGAGATCACGATCCGGGCGCTGGCGGAGCTGATCTGCGAGCTGTGCGGCTACCGCGGCGAGCTGCGCTGGGACGCGACGAAGCCAGACGGCCAGCCGCGGCGCTGCGTGGACGCGACGCGGGCGCGGGAACGGCTCGGGTGGGTAGCGCGGACCCAGTTGCGCGACGGCCTGCGGGAGACGATCGACTGGTACGAAGAGACGCGCCGCCGGTCCACTCCCTCCCTCCCTTGAGCAGAGAGTTATCGATCCGCAGATTACGCAGATTTCACAGATGAGAAAGCAGAAGAGATGATAGAGATGAGAGGCTGAGATCGGCCGCACCTCAGATCTGTTACCGCCCTCTCTTCATGGAATCTGTGAAATCTGCGTAATCTGCGGATGTGAATAAGGGTTCGGAGGAGCTAGACTTGGCCGACGCGCGGTTGAAAGTCGTCTCGATCATGGACTACCCGCCGGAGCCGCGGTTCCGGCGGATGTGCCGCATGTTCCTCGACTCGGTGATCGCCCACGGGGCCGCCAGCGTCACCCTGCTCTACGAGGAGCACCCGCCGGCCGTCGCCGCGGAGCACCGCCGGGCCGCCGACGTGGAGGTGGTCCGCGGCCGGTCGCACGACGTCGGCCACCCGCACTTCAACCTGCGGTTCAAGCTCCCCAACCTGGCCGCGCTCGACTACCCGTTCCTATACCTCGACGCCGACATGCTCGTCCTCGCCGACCTGAACCACCTGTGGCGGCGGCGGCACGATAAGCCGTGGGTCGGCGTCGATCACCAGTGGGTGCCGGCCGACCCGCGGACGCACCGCGAGCCGTTTCTGAACTCCGGGTTGCAACTGGTGTCCGACCCGGCGTTCTACGACCTGCGGGCGGTCCTCGATGCGCAAAATGCGGTAGCCCCGCTCGACCGGGTCGCGGACTTCGCCAAGTTCGAGATGTTCGCCTGCCCGGGGACGGACCAGGCGCTCTTGTACCGGTACTTCCGCGCGATCGGCTACGACTACACGCACCCGGAGGTCGGCCCGGGGTGGAACAGCTGCGCCGGCGTGACGGACGTGCGGCGCGAAGACGGCGACTGGACGGCCCGGACGCGCGGCCTGGGCGCGGACTACGACGTGCAGATCGTCCACTACTGGTCGCAGTACAAGCCGTGGGCGGTCGGCTGCCCGGTCTACGAGTCTTACGAACGAGCGGGCGGCTGATGTTACGTTGGACATCTACGACCCGGGCCGCTGCCAGCCGACCACGTCTTGGGCGTGGTCCCAGAACTGCTCGACGGCGAAAACCAATCGCGCGCCCGGCAACGCCCTCACCCGGTCGAGCACCCACCCCGGGCGCGCCAGGCTCAGCCCGTACCGCCGGCCCCGCTGGTACGCGGCGAACCCGAACCCGTGTCGGTCGTACCCCCGCAGCAGCCGGCGGGCGTCGCCCAGCCGGAACCGCCGGGGGTCGGCCCGGACCAGCCCGGCGATGTGCGCCCCGTGGGTGGTGACCACGCACACCCCGCCTGGGGCCAGCACCCGATGGAAGAACGTCAGGAACTCGTCCCACCCCGGGCGGTCCAGGTGGGTCAAGAGCGACCCGCACCAGATCAGGTCGAACGGGCCAGCGATCCCGGCCCGGTCGATCGGGTCGGCCGAGTCCGCCGGGGTGGCCCCGAGGGCGGCGCAGAACTCGACCCCGCACCGATTCAGGTCGCAGGCGGTGACGGCGGCGTCCGGGAAGGCGGCGCGCAGCGTCCGCAGCACGCGGCCGTAGCCGCACGGCAGGTCGAGGATTCGGCGAGGGGCCGGCGCCCCGGCGGCGAGCAGGGCGGCGGTCACCGCCCGCAGCGCCGACCGCCCGACCTCGAAGTAGTGGTCCGGCCCCTCCGGGACCGGCAGGAGCATCCCGTCGTCCGGGTGGATGTCCCGGCTGACGGGCGGCACATCCCAGGCGAAGGCGGCTTGCAAGGCGTCGAAGTACGCGGGGCCGGCACGGGCGGCGGTCATCGGCGAACCTTCGGACGGCAGCGGTCGATCGGATCGCCGGGTCCGCGCCGGCCGATACCGGTATCGGCTCTCTTATCGACAAATTGGCTGCACGATCTGGTCCTCATCTCTGCCGTCGCGCACGCCCACCTCGGCGCCGACCGGCTACGGGACGACGGCAACCGTGCCGAACTGGCGGAAGTGCTGGTCGAAGCTGAAGGCGGCCGACAGCCCGAGCCGGGCGATGACGACGTAGCTCGTGCAGTCGGTGAAGCTCCAGTCCTTGTCCGCGAACTGGCGGAACACGTCCCAGGCGACGGCGATGTCGGCGGGGGTCAGGTAGTGGACATCGGCAAGACTGCCGCCGAACACGTCCGACCCGAAATCGACCGCCTTGCGGTGCTGCCGCCGGGCCCGCATTAAGGTCAGGGTTTCGTCGATCGCGTAATCCGTGGTGATGAGCGGGGTGCGGTTGGCCGCCATCCAGTCATACGCGGCCCGGTGGTCCGGGTCCGTCGGGATGAAGAA
>DASSAT010000109.1:0-5884 GCA_035699305.1 Fimbriiglobus sp.
GCTACCGCGACTTGGCCCAAGACCGCGGGGGAGGCCCCGCTACGTTGGTGCTGGCGGGGCTGGTCGCCGCCCGCGTGCCGTGGGGCGAACCCGGTACTTGGCCCGACCGGGCTTCCGAAATTAAGGCGCTCCACAATGCGAGCAACCTGTACCGCAAGGCGATCGAGGCGTGCCAGTCTGACGTGGCCGGTCGGACGGACGAGTTGCTGCTCCTCTATGACCGGACAGCGGCCGTCACCGTCCGGCTGGCCGACGAGGAGACCGACCTGAAAAAGAAGGCGGAGTTGTGGGACAGCCTTGACGCCCTCGCTGCGGACTTCCGGAAAACGCTCCCCGGACGACTGGAGGGGCTGAGGTACGCGGCCCGCGCCCTGGAGGGCCGGGCGCCGGCGCAGTCGGACCAGCGGTTCACGCCGACCGGGGCGTACGCGCGCGCCGACCAGATGTATGCGTGGTCCGGCGGGCTGTTCGGTTCGCCGCCCGCCGTCCAGCTCAGCCGCGGGCGGAACCTGCTCAAGTGGACCGCGGACGAGTACCGCGCCGGAGACCGCTCGGGCCTCAAGACGGAGCGTCTGAGTCAGTCCGAACAGCTCTTGCGGGCCGTGACCGACCGCCAGGACGTTGGTCCGGCGGTCCAGGCCGAGGCCCACTACCAACTCGGGAAGGCGACCCTGCTGTGGTACGACGACGAGACGAAGAGGTCCGAGAAGTCGAAGCTGTTGGCCCGGGCGATGGGGTCGTTCAAGGCCGCGCTCGACGCCGCCGGCAAGCTCGACGAAGACCCGTGGACCGAGACGATCCTGCGGACAGTATACAACACGGCCACGAGTCTAAGTGCGCGACAAGCCGGTCGTCAGCTCAGCGATACCGAGGTCGAGACGACGGCCAAGTTCCTCGACGAGTTGGCCGACCGTAAAGGTCCGCGGCCCCTGACCCCGACGTGGCAGGCCGCCCTCAAGGTCCGGGCGGCCCGACTCCGGGATGGAGCCGACCCGAAGGCCGTGGACTGGTTCCCGAACATCCGGGTCGCTGCCGAAAAGGCGGTCCCATCCGGTAGGGATTGCGAGGCGGATCTGCGGCTCGGGCTGCTGCTGACTCTGGCCGAAGGATATGGCGCGGAGCAGACGGGCAAGAAGCACATCGACCCCGAGAAGGCGATCGAGTACGCAGACAAGGCCGTCGCTCTGACCCGATCCCACCCAGAGCTTCCCGCCGACGAGAGGGCGGAGGCATTCGGCTCCCTGGGGTTCCTCCGATTCGAGATCGGTCTGGCGCACGGGGAGAAGAGGAACTTCGCGGCGCGGGACAAGGAGTGGTCGGCTGCGAACGGCCGACTGGCGGACGCCCTGGACCTCGCCCCGAACCACAGCCGGGCGTGGAAGTGGCAGTACGCCCAAAGTGTCATCGCAGTGGCCGAGGCGAAGGCCAACGAGGCCAAGCCCGACCGGGCAGCAACGGCCGCCGTCCGGGCACTCCACTTGTACCGACAGGCCGAGTTGGCGGCGTTCGGCCTCCTCAACCAGCCGGGGGCCGACCCGGACGACCTGGCAATGGCCAAAAAGGTATGGGGGTCGGAGCGGGCGGCGTGCTACAGGAAGTGTCGGCCGTATATTAAGGCAGGGTTGGACAAGGCCGGGGGGAAGCCGGAGGCGGTCCTGTGGCGGTTGGCGGAGGCCGAGTTGGCTTGTGCGATGACGGGCAAGTTCGCCGACGGGACCGCTGAGCGGACGGAGCTGAACACGGCTCTAAAGGCCGTCCGGGACTCGTTGGGCACGCAACCGGCGGATGTGCGGAAGCTGAGCGAGCAGATGACCACCCGCATCGAGGACTTCCTGACCCGGTTCGCAAACTAAGCTTTCAGGGGGAAGCCGGCCCATCCCCCTCACAACTCTTCCATTCCGAAAAATCCCTTCGATCGCGCTGTAAAGCACGCAACTTACATTCGTCATATGCCGAAGAGATTACCGACGTTCGCGGGCCATCGGGTCCGGCGGACTTCGTACAGATGGACTGTCCCTTAACTCTCCGCGGTGCTGGTAAATCCCGGAGACGGGGTTGGCAGTGGACCCGCTAAGGAGAGCCGCTCATGGCGCCAAGTCGGACGAGGCTAAGCGGGCTGGCAATCTTGTTTTGGTTGGCTACTGCCGTGGCAGTAATTGTTTCGGCACAAGTCGCGCTGTCGAGGGAACAGTCCGCCGAGCCGGCCGGGAGTCCGCCGATCCTTCCGCCAGGGCCTCTGAACGACGCCGCGGTCGCCAGGGCGCAGCAGCCGCCAACCTCTCCGACCAACCCACCGATGTCTCCGACGGCTCCGCCGATCTCCCCAACTACCCCACCGACCGAGATCCCGCCGACACCGACCGCCCCACCCACGACGGGTGACAGTGGCGCCTTCGGCGTGGCGGACCAAGCCCGGTCCGCCGGGGTTCCGGCCCCTGGTGGGGCGGCGGCCGGCTCACCCACCGAGTCCCGCGCGCCGGAGGCCGCGGTCGCCCCGGGCGCTACCCCGGTGTCAGCGATCACGGGGGCCGGCGGTGTCGCGGGGGCCGCCCTCGGGGCGCCGGACGCGGGCGAGTTCCTGTCCCGGTCGCCGACCGCCGTCGGCGTCGAGGTCCAGCGCCGAAACGCTATCGTCGGCGACCCGCGCATCCGCGGCTACCGACCCGGCCAGTACCTCACCTACGGCGACGACGGGCTGTTCGTCCCCGCCCGCCTCGACCTCGACACCGCCGCCGCCAAGTACGATCCCGGCTCCATCCGCGACATCGTCGTCGTCAAGGGGCCGTACTCCGCCCTGTACGGACCCGGGCTGGCGTTCCTGGACGTCGCCACCCTCGACTCGCCGCGGTACGCCGGCTACCAGGTCCACGGCCGCACCGCCTCCGGCTACCAGACCAACGGCCGCCGCTGGGACGCCCTCCAGTCCGTCTCCGTCGGCGACCGCGACTGGGGGTTCCGCGGCACCTACAACATCCTCCAGGGGAACGACTACCGGGCCGGCGACGGCACCCGCGTGCCGTCCAGCTACCTGTCCAACAACGTCAACTTCGCCGTCGGCTGGGACCCGACCCCCAAAAGCCGCTTCGAGTTCAAGGGGCTGCGGGTCATCCAGAACAACCTGGAGTTCCCCGGCCTGTACTTCGACATCCGCCAATCGGACACCGAGGCGTACAGCGCCCGCTACTCCCTGTTCGACCAGGGCGCCTTCGACCTGTTCACCCTCGATGCGTGGTACAACTACACCGCCGCGTCCGGCGACACGCAAGGCGGGGCCAAGCAGGCGTTCGTGCAGCGGTTGCTCGGCGTGTCGTTCAACCCGCAGCTGGTGCCGGCCGGCGTCACCCCGGAGAACCCGTTCCTCGGGCCGCTGGTCGCGCCGGCCGGGGCGCCGCCGGTGAATCTCTTCCGCGACTTCTCGGATACCCGGTTCGCCGCCCGCACCGTCGGCTACCGGGCCGCCCTGTCCTGGGGGCCGAAGAATGACCCGCTGTTGACCGTTGGCAACGACTTCCGCACCGTCGGCCAGGGGCTGGTCGAGAGCATCCGCTTCCAGCAGCTCTCGGGGCTGAATCTCAACACCGGGCAGCGGGTGACGCCGGCGGACCAGCCGGTCTTCACCCAGACCCAGCGGATCCCTGAGTCCAACCAGATCAACCCCGGGCTGTTCGTGCAGTCGGCCCTGCCGATGACCCCGCGGTGGACGCTGCGGTCCGGCGGACGGATCGACTACGTCTTTTCCAGCAGCAACCCGCGGCTGATCGAGGGGAACATCGACCTGTTCGGCTCCCCGGGGTCGCCCAGCCCCGGCATCAACCGCCGGACGCTCGACCCGATCGACTACTCGTTCCGGCCGAACGACCCCAAGCTCAGCCGCGGGTACACCCTCATGGCCGGGTTCCTCCAGAACGAGTACAAGCTCGACCCGAACTGGACCGCCCGGCTGGCGGTCGGCCACTCGCAGCGGGCCCCGTCCCTGACCGAGTTGTACGCCTCTGGGCCGTTCATCGGCGTGTTGCAGCAGGGGACGAGCCGGCTGATCGGCGACCCGAACCTGCTGCCGGAGAAGCTGACCCAGTTCGACCTCGGGCTGTCGGCCGACTACCAGTCCTTCCAGTTCGGGGCGACGGCGTTCTACGCCTGGATCAACGACTACATCACCTACGACGCCAACCGCAGCGGGCTGGGGCTGACGCAGGTGGTGTACACCAACACCGACCTGGCGACCCTGGCCGGGGCGGAGCTGTTCAGCCAGGCGAACCTGGCCGCGTGGCTGACCGGGTTCGGCACGCTGAGCTACGTCCAGGGGATCGACCAGACGGCGACCGACCACCGGCGGGCGGCCAACCTGGACAGCAGCCGCCGCGACGACCCGCTAACGCTGCGGCGCAAGTCGCGGACCGAGCCGCTGCCGCAGATCCCGCCGCTGGAGAGCCGGGTCGGGCTGCGGTTCCACGCTCCGAGCCTGACCCCGCGGTGGCAGGTGGAGTTCTCGACCCGGATGGTGACCGGCCAGAACAACGTGGCGACGAGCCTCGGCGAGTTCACCACGCCGGGGTTCACGATCTTCACCGTCCGCGGGTTCTGGCGGCTGACCGACAGCCTGCTGGTCAGTGCCGGCGTCGATAACGTCGGCGACAAGACCTACCGCGAGCACCTCGACCCGGTGTCCGGCAACCTGCTGGGCGTCGGCCCGCTGCTGCGGCCGGGGACCAACTTCTTCTTCAACACGCAGATCACGTACTGATCCTGGGACCGCGGCCGTCTCGGCCGCTCTTGCTCTCCAAGTCAGAGGCCTCGGAAAACACCCAGCGGCCCCGACTCGTCCAGCAAGAGGGCCGGGACGGCCGCGGTCCCAGGGTAGACCCGGAACGCCCGGTCCAATCGCCAGTCTCGTCGCACTCGTCACATCTGCCGAACGGCGCTCGAATCCGTGCGATTGGGTTATTCAGGAGAGACAGGAAGAGTCTTCCGATTTGGACTTTCAAATAGACTTGTGTGGCTGGGCAAGCCCGGTCAGTCTACACTCACGGGTTATCGTCTCCACAAAATTCGTCGGCCGCGCCGCCCGCGGGGTCCGCGTCCGCCCGCGCCCGCCGCCCGACCCGCACCGCCGCACACCTGGGAGCCGCTCCGATGACTCGCACCTGGTGGGTGAAGCGCCTCTTCGGCGCCCCGAACCGCCCCGCCCGCCGGTCCCGGCCGACCCTCCTCGTGTTGGAGGACCGGACCGCCCCGGCCGTGCTGACTGAGGCCGACGCCGGCAAGTCCCTGGTCATCACCCTGAACGAGGTGGGCGAGGCGCTGACCGTCGCCAGCGCCGGGGCGACGTACAACTTCACCACGACCGGCACCAAGTTCACCGACGGCGGGGTCAGCGCCGCGGGCGACTTCGCCGGGATCAACACGCAAAACCTGACCCTCCAGGCCAGTGGCCTGGCGCGGTACGACACGGTTCGCGTCCTGGACACCGCGGCCGGCGCGAAGGTGACGTTCAACGACAGCGGCGCCAACAAGTACGCGGACAAGTTCGACGTAACGCTCGACAACACGTCGGCCGGGATCGTGTACACCCTCGCCTCGGACTACGACACCAACGCGGCCCAGCTCGTCACCGACGCCACGCTCACCGTCTCGTCGGGGGCGACCGTCCGCGGCACCGGCGGGCTGACGTTCCGCGCTGCCGCTGTCGCCATCGACACCAGCGCCACCCCGGGCACGGTCAACGCCGGCGGTGGAACGGTCACGCTTACACCCTTCACCGCGGGCAACACGATCGACCTGGGCGGCGCGGACGCGGCCGGCACGTTGGGCCTGACCGACGCCGAACTTGATCGCGTCACCGCCGGGCTGCTGCGGGTCGGCGACGTGGCCGCCGGGGCGATCA
>DASSAT010000110.1:0-5501 GCA_035699305.1 Fimbriiglobus sp.
ATGCCGTCGGGGCGAACGTCATCGACGCCGGCCTTCTTCAACTGGCAGGCAAGCAGGTACAGCGAGTGGGCGTGGCCGAACAAGAGTCCCGGTCGGTGTCGGCGGACGGTCGCGGTGAACTCGCGGATGCGCGCGGCGGTCAGGTGAATCGTGTCGAGGTAGACCGCCCGGTCCACGAGCCAGTTGGTGACCCGGCCGCGCAGCCCGAAGTGCCGGTACTCGGGGTTGCCCCACACCTTGGCGACGCGCTGCCCGAGCCGGTAGCCGGACCACTGGTCCGCCCGCAGGGTGCAGGCGTACTTCCACTGCACCGACGGCTCGTCGATGCGGATCACCAGCGGCACCCCGGTCGAGCCGGACGTCTTCTTGACGCGGAGCTTCTCCTTGTCGTAAGCGGTCGAGAGGAGATCATCCCCCGCGGCGCGGATGTCGGCCTTGGCGACGACCGGGAAGTGCTTCAAGTCATCCAACGACTTCACGTCCGACGGATGCACCCCCGCGGCGGCCCAGGTGCGCCGGTAGTACGGGACGGTCTCGAAGGCGTGCCGCAGGGTCTTCTGCAGCGCCTCCAGTTGCCGGGCGCGGACGACCTCCGGCTGGTCGAACTGCGTCCGCTCCAGGTGGCGGAGGTATTCCAGGTGCCGGCTGCCGCGCTTCCACGCGACCAACGGCAACGTCAGGTGTCGGTTCAGGGTGTCGAGCATCCGTGCTCCAAGAATCAAGGCATTCACCACAAAGGCACAAAGGTCACACAAAGACTCACAAAGAAGACAAGCCCTGTTTTCCTTTGTGTTTTCTTTGTGTGACCTTTGTGCCTTTGTGGTGAATGCCTTCGGTTTACAACAGCGATCGCTGCCATTCCACTTGGCGAGCTAGCCCCTCATCTAACCCCGTCGTCGGCTTCCATCCGAGGTGGCGGTGCAGCTTGCCGACGTCGGCCCCGGTGGCGAGCTGGTCGCCCTTGCGCGGCGGGTGGCGCTCGATGATTGCCGTCTGGCCCGTGATGCGCTCGATCTTGCGGATCACCTCGATCACGGTCGTCAGCTCGCCGCCGCCGAGGTTGAACACCTCCCCCGGCATCGCATCGGCCGCCCGCACCGTCGCCTCCACGCAGTCGCCGATGTAGGTGTTGCCGCGGACTTGCAGGCCGTCGCCGGTCAGCGTGATCGGCTTGCCTTGCAGGACCGCGTTGATGAACAGGTGGTAGCCCATGTCCGGCCGCTGACGGGGGCCGTAGACGCTGAAGTACCGCAGCACCACCGCCGGCAGCCCGAACTCGTCGTGATGCACCCGGCAGAGTTGTTCGCCGGCCAGCTTCGTAATGCCGTAGGGCGAACTTGGCCGCGTCGGCAGCGATTCATCGCCGCTGGCGTACTTGCCGTACACCGACGACGTGCTGGCGTAAACGAACTTCCGCAGCGGCCGGCCTTTGATCGCTTCCAGGAGCCGGTGGGTGGCGGTCAGGTTGTGGCGGGCGTACAGGTCGAAGTCGGTCCAGCTCTTGTTCAACCCCGGCATCGCGGCGAGGTGAAAGATCACCTCCGCTCGGCCGACCGCGTCGCCGAGCGGGTCGGCGCTCAGGTCGAGTTCGTGGAAGCGGAAGTTCGGGTGCGACTTGAAGCCCGCGAGGTTGCGCTCCTTGACCGGCCGCGGATAGTACGCCGTGAAGCAATCGACGCCGACAACCCGGTGTCCGTCGGCCAGCAGCCGTTCGCACAGGTGGGAGCCGATGAACCCGGCGCAGCCGGTCACGAGGCAGTTCATGCGCGGTCCTTCGCGGGGGCGTGCAGCGGTGGGAAATCGTAACAAGTAGAGAAACGGGGTTGCAAGCCCACCCGTGGCAACGGATGGGCTTCGTCCGAGTATATTGGTGTGATGCTCCCGTCCGAGAATTTCGACATGCTCCGCCCACTCTTCTGCCTTCTTCTCCTTGCCGCGCCTGCCGTCGCGGCCGACCCCGCGGCCGAGCGCGGTAAGCAGTCGCTCACCGGCACCGCGTTCATCAAGGCGTTCTGGCCGCGGCACGGGTACGAGAACGCCTGGCGCGTCTGGGGGCTGACGGAGAAGCCGGCCGACTACGAGGCGGCGGTCCGCGCCCGCTATGGCCTGCACCCGGCCCCGTACCCCAACGACGGCCTGCCGATGGGGCTGCGCAAGTCGAACCTGCTCCTCGGCACCGGCGTCGGCATCGACTGCATGGTCTGCCACGGCGGCTCGATCTTCGGCAAGAGTTCCGTCGGGATGCCGAACAGCTCGCTGGATATCCACGCCCTCTTCGCGGAGTTGGCCGCCGCTTCGGGCGCGCCGGTCAAGCTGCCGTTCACTTACTGCCAGGTCCGCGGCACCAGCGAGGCCGGGGCGTTCGCCGTCTACCTGCTCGGGATGCGCAAGCCCGACCTGTCGCTGACCGCGGAGTTCCGCGACCTGGACCTGAAGGACGACGCCTGCGAGGACGTGCCGGCGTGGTGGCTGCTCAAGAAGAAGAAGACCATGTACCACGTCGGCGCCACCGACGCCCGGTCGGTGCGGAGCATCATGCAGTTCATGATGCACCCGCTGACGCTGCCGGACGAGTTCCGCAAGGCCGAACCGGCGTTCCGCGACATCCAGCAGTATTTGTTAAGCCTCGAAGCGCCGAAGTACCCGTTCCCGATCGACGCCGCGAAAGCGAAGCGTGGCGAACTGGTCTTCCGGGACAACTGCTCCCGCTGCCACGGCACCTACGGCAAGGACTGGACCTACCCCAACAAGATCGTGCCGCTGAATGAGATCGGCACCGACCCGAAGCGGTACGAGAACATCGGCCCGAAGTTCGGCGCGGCGTACAACGCGAGTTGGTTCGCCAAGGAGGAGAAGGGCAAGCCGATCCGCGCGACCGCCGGCTACCAGGCGCCGCCGCTGGACGGCGTCTGGGCGACGGCCCCGTACTTCCACAACGGCTCGGTGCCGACGCTGTTCAACGTGCTCGACAGCAAGACCCGGCCGAAGGTGTTCACCCGCTCCTACCGCACCAATGAGGAGGACTACGACAAGGAGAAGGTCGGCTGGAAGGTCCGCGAGGTGCCGCCGCCGGACCCGAAGCTGCCGGCGATCGACCGCCGCAAGGTGTACGACACAACGCGGCCCGGCCGCGGCAACGCCGGCCACCCCTACGGCGACGACCTGACCGACGCCGAGCGGTGGGCGGTGATCGAGTACCTCAAGACGCTGTAAAAAGACGAACGAACCACAGAGTCACAGAGGACACAGAGGGAAGAAACACAGAGGAAGACAAGAAGATAATGTTTGAAGACAGAAGAAGGGACTGCCTGGTCTTCGGTTTGGAACCCTGTTTTCGTCTCTGTGTGTCTTCCCTCTGTGTCCTCTGTGACTCTGTGGTTCGTTCCTCTTCGGAGCCACCATGACCCGCGTTCTCCTCACCCTGCTATTCCTGTCCGCGCCCGCGTTCGCCGCGGGGCCGGTGACGCACCGCGTCCTCGCCGCCGACTACTCGACGGGGAAGGTCGCCATCGTGTCAGCGGACGGCGCGGTCGAGTGGGAGTATCCCAACAGGCACGACGTTCACGACCTCTGGCTCCTGCCCAACGGCAACGTGCTGACGCACACCAGCCCCACCACCGTCGTCGAGATCAGCCCCGAAAAGAAGATCGTCTGGAAGTACGAGGCGAAGCCGAAGCCGGGCTACGCCGGTAAGGTTGAGGTCCACGCTTTCCAGCGACTCGCCGACGGCAACACGATGGTCGCCGAGTCCGGCAACGCCCGCATCGTCGAGGTGAACAAGGACGGCAAGATCGTCAAGGAAGTCCCGCTGACGGTGAAGCACCCGAACTCGCACCGCGATACGCGCATGGCCCGCAAGCTGGCGAGCGGGAGCTACCTCGTCTGCCACGAGGGCGACGGCTGCGTCCGCGAGTACGACCCCAAGGGCAAGGTCGTCTGGGAGTACGCGCTGGACCTCGGCGGCCGCAAGCCGGCCCCCGGCCACGGACCCGAGGGGCACGGCACCGCGGTGTTCGGCGCCGTGCGCCTGCCGAGCGGCAACACCCTCATCGCTGGCGGCAACAACAACCGCGTGCTGGAGGTGAACCCGAAGGGCAAGACTGTCTGGAGCATCGACCAGAAGGAGTTGCCGGGCATCACGCTCGCCTGGGTGACGACGCTGCACGTCCTGCCGAACGGCAACGTGGTGATCGGCAACTGCCACGCCGGCCCGGACAACCCGCAACTCGTCGAGGTGACGCGCGACAAGAAGGTGGTCTGGACCTTCAGGGACCACAAGACGTTCGGCAACAACCTCGCGGCGGCGCAAATCCTCGGCGTCGAGGGCAAGGTGATCCGGTGAGCGACCTGCCGAAGTTCCCCGGCGAAGAGGCCGACGCCCGCCCGGAGTCGCCGGACGTGCCGGCCGACCGTCTGCGGCACGCCGTCCCCGCGCTGGTGATGGTGGCCGGCGCCGCGGTCGGGTTGGTGGTCGTGGTCGGGCTGGCGGTGGTGGTGCTGGCCCGCGGCGTCGGGGCCGACTGGTTGATGCCGGTGCTGATGCTGGCGGTCTTCCTGGCGTTACCGGCCGTGGCGATCAGCGCCGCACTCTACCAGCGGGCCAAGACGCGACGGGACCGGACGGAGTAACAAGCGATGGCACGCGGATGACGCGGATCTGCGAACGCGGATGAACGCGGATAAAAACCGGGGATCGAATCCGGCTTTCAGATCCGCGTCTTATCCGCGCTGGAATCCGCGTCATCCGCGTGCCATCGCTTCATCCCCGCGGCGTCAGCCTCTCGATCAACTCCACGAACGCCGGCCACGTCGCACTCAACTCGCCGCGCGGCCCGGTGGCGTAGTCGGCGTAGTCGAAGCCGGGGGCCATCGTCGCCCCGAGTAGCGAGTACTCGTGTGGCCCGGCGAGCCGGTACGCCCCCTGCCACGCCCCGCCCGGCACCACCAACTGCGGCACCTGACCCGTCGCCAGGTCCGTCCCAAGGATGAACTCCTTGCCGGTCCCGTCGGGGTACAGGTGGAGTTGCCGCACCGGGTCGCCGAGGTAGAAGTGGAACACCTCGTCCCCCGGCAGCCGGTGCATCTCGGAGACGGCCGCGCCGGAGAGCAGGTAGTAGATCGCCGTCCCGACCGACCGGTCCCGCACCGCGTCGCGGCTGCGCCACGTCTCGCGGAAATACCCGCCCTCGATCGGGTGTGGTTGCAGGTCGAGCAGGCGAACGACATCATCGGCGGTCAGTGCCTTCACCTAACCCCCCGGCCCCCTTCCCTAAGAGGGAAGGGGGAGAAAGAAGTCAACCTCCCCTCTTTCTCCCCTCCCCGTTTCGGGGAGGGGCCGGGGGAGGGGTTTCTTACACCCGCGCCGTCAGCACCGTGTACCCGCGGTTCTCCACCGACTCGGCCTCGCCGAACGTCTCGACCACCTCGGGGATCGTCTGCACCGGCATCCGCGTCACCAGGTAGAACCGCCCCCCCGGCTTGAGCAGGTCCCGCGCCGACGT
>DASSAT010000111.1:0-7705 GCA_035699305.1 Fimbriiglobus sp.
GTGGATACCGGCTCCGAGCCCTGAAAGGGCGGGACAGCGTGGCCGTGTGTCGCCCTTTCAGGGCTGCGGAGCGGTCGGCCTCCTCCCCAGGGCGTTGCCCTGGGCTGAGAACTCCCAGCCCTTCGGGCTGAAGACAGGGCCACCCGACGACGAGGTTTTCAACAGAGCATTCCCCTATCGCAAAGCGATGGGTGCGGACAGCAAGAGGACGAAGGAGCAAGACATTCATCCGTCACCGCCGCCCGGCGGCAGGAGGAACTTCAGGCCCTCGTACAACTGAACCTTGGCGACGGTCCAGCGGCGGCGGATCGTTCGCTCACTCACGTCCAGGTATGTCGCCGCCTCGGCCTGGGTCAGTCCGTGAAAGTACAGGAGATCGACGACCTCGCGTTCTTGCTCCGGCAATTGCTCGATCTGCTCGTACAGCGCGGCCAGGGCCGGCGGCAGGTCCGGTTTCGACCCGTCCGGCGGCGAGGAATCGGGGCGACCCGCCGTCGGCCGGCCCCCTTCCCTGTCGATTCGTTTGGCCTGATCGAGCAGTAACCAGCGGATGCGTTGCGCGGCGAGGCGAAAAAAGTCGCGGCCCGTGGCCGGCCGGATTTCCGCCAGGGCTTCATAGAGCTTCAGCGCCGCCTCGTTGGTCACGTCCGTGGTGTCCAGGAGTGCCGGCGTGTCTTTCAGGCGGGGGAAGCTTTCGTTCAGGATGACGGCAGCCAGGCGCCGCAGACGCTCGTAGGTGCGGTCGATCAACTCCCGGCGCGCTGACTCGTCTCCCCCCTCGCAGCGGGCGAGGAGCGATCGCAACAGGGCGGACTGCTCATTGCTCATACCGTTAACCCGCACCAGTCTACACCTTACGATCCACGCGCTCAACTTTATCACGGAATTCCAGCGCCAATTGACCGCCTCAATCGCTTGGCGTGTTTGAAGTGCGAACCACCTACCCCTTCGGAGAAATTGCCATGACGACGCGGTCCTGGATTCGCCGGCTGTTCGCCAACCCACCCCGCCCCCCGCGCCGGACGCCGCCCGGCTTCCGCCCGCACCTGAATGTGCTGGAAGACCGCACCGTGCCGGCGAATTTCAAGGTCACCACCTTCGCCGACGTGGTGGCCGCCGACGGCCTGACCAGTCTGCGCGAGGCCATCGCCCAGGCGGCGGCCGTCGCCGGCGACGACACCATCCAGGTGCCCGCCGGGGAGTACGACCTGAGCCTGGGTCAGCTTTCGATCGACGACGCCACCGGCGCGGTGACGATCAAGGGGGTCGGCGGGGTCGCGACGATCGACGCCCAGGGGGCGAGCCGGGTCATCGAGATCGCGGCCGGCAGCACGCCCGCGTTCCGCGACCTCACGCTGACCGGCGGCCACGGAACCACCGGCGACGGCGCCGGAATTTACAACTTTGGTACGCTGGCTCTGCAGAGCAGCACCGTCCGCGGCAACACGTCCTGGGTCGACGGCGCCGGGATTTCCAATTGGGGCACGATGACCCTGCAGGGCAGCACCGTCAGCGGCAACGTCGGCCGCGAGGGCGGCGGGATTTTCAATGCCGGCACGATGACCCTGCAGAGCAGCACCGTCAGCGACAACGTCGGCACCTTCGGCGGCGGGATTCGCAGCGCCGGCACGCTGACCTTGCGGAGCAGCACCGTCAGCGGCAACTCCGGCTACGTCGGCGGTGGGATTGCCAACTTGGGCACGCTGACCCTGCGGAGCAGCACCGTCAGCGGCAACTCTGCATACTGGAACGGCGGCGGGATTTGGACCAAGGGGATGGCGACCCTGCAGGGCAGCACCGTCAGCGGCAACTCCGCCGTCCACGGCGGCGGGATTTTCAACTACGGGGGCACGGTGACCCTGCAGAGCAGCACCGTCAGCGGCAACTCCGCCGTCCAAGGCGGCGGGATTTACAACCTCTATGGCACGCTGTTGCTGATTGACAGCACCGTCAGCGGCAACTCCGCGGCCTTCGGCGGCGGCGGGATTTACAACTACTTAGGCTTAGGCACGCTGCTGCTGATTGACAGCACCGTCAGCGGCAACACCGGCGGCGACATTTTCCCCTAATGATCCGCAGGTAGCCGGGGTTGTGTCCCGCGTCTTCAGCCCGAGGGGCTGGGAGTCCTCAGCCCGGGGCACCGCCCCGGGGGAGGGCCGACCACCTCGACTCAGCCCGACGGGCTGGGACAACGCTGCCTGTCCCAACCCGTCGGGCTGGACGGGTCGCGTGCGGCGGGCGACAATGGCAATATGAGTACCACCACTGCCCCTTCACCGGCCCTCGCCTCCCGGTTTCACGCGCTGGCCGGCGAGTGGCAAGCGGCCACCCGGTTTCTCTCCGCTCCCTCCGCCGCGTCCGAGCACCCGGCGTACCGGGCCATCGTCACCCTCGGGCCAGCCGTGGTGCCACTCATCCTGGCCGATCTGGCCGTCGCCCCGGAGCCGTGGTTCGCCGCGTTGCGGGAGTTGACGGGGGTGGACCCGGTGCCACCGGCCGACCGCGGTCGGCCTCGGGCAGCAGCCGAACACTGGCTGGCCTGGGGCCGCTCCCGTGGGCTGGCGTGACCCATGCTGCCCCCTGTCTTGCTCGCCGCATTCCCGGGCCTGGACGCTGATGGCGGGGTCGTTACCCACCCAGCAAACCCCGCGTACAACTGTGTGGCATGGGTGGCTGGGGTGACCGACGCGGTCTGGTGGCCGGGCGACCCGGATGGTTACTGGCCGCCGGGAGTACTGGATGAGTTGACCGTGGACGCGGTGGCCGCCGCTCTGGCGACAGTCGGATACGCCCCTTGCGCCGACGGCGGATACGAGCCTGGGTTCGAGAAGGCGGCGGTGTACGCGCGGGGCGGGGTGCCGACGCATGTGGCACGGCAACTGGCGGGCGGCCTGTGGTCGAGCAAACTGGGCCGGGATTGTACGGTGAGCCACACAACACCAAGTGGGGTGGAGGGAGCGGTGTACGGGACGGTGGCCGTGTACCTACGGCGGCGGGTCCCATGATGGAAGAAGAACAGGGCGACACGCCGGAGGCCATCGAACGCTGGATCGCCATACTGGAAGCGATCCCCGACCCGACGATGAGCGACGACGAATCCGCACTCCATCACGGTCGGAAGAAGCACTCCACCCGCCGCGTCGTACACTAACCGCGTTCCTCGTCCGAACGCCAAAGGTGTACCGACCCCATGCCGCGTGTGCTCATCGCCGACAAGCTCGAAGCTGCCGGGATCGAACTGCTCCAGAACGCCGGGATCGACGTCGATAACCGGCCCGGCCTCCAGGGCGCCGACCTGGCGGCCGCCCTCCGCGCTGCTGATGCCGTCATCGCGCGCTCCCAGCCGAAGATCACCGCCGAGCTGCTCGCCGACCCCGGCCGGCTCCGCGCCATCGCCCGCGCCGGCGTCGGCGTGGACACCATCGACGTCCCCGCCGCCACCCGCAAGGGGATCGTCGTCATGAACACCCCCGGCGGCAACACCGTCTCCGCCGCCGAACACACCATCGCCCTCATGATGGCCCTCGCGCGCCAGGTGCCCGCCGCCGATGCCGCCATGAAGGCCGGCGGCTGGGACCGCAACAAGTTCCTCGGCACACAACTCGCCGGCAAGACGCTCGGCGTCATCGGCCTCGGCCGCATCGGACAGGAAGTCGCCCGCCGCGCCCGCGGGCTGGAGATGGACGTGGTCGGCTACGACCCCTTCGTCACCTCCGCGAAGGCCGCCGAACTCGGCATCACCCCCGCCGCCGACCTCGCCGCGCTGTTGCCGAAGGTGGACTTCCTGTCGCTGCATGTCCCGCTGACCGCCGAGACGAAGAACCTCATCGGCGCCCGCGAGCTGGGGATGATGAAGCGGTCGGCCCGGGTGCTCAACGTCGCCCGCGGCGGCATCATCGACGAGCAGGCACTCGCCGACGCGCTCAAGGCGGGGACCATCGCCGGGGCCGGCATCGACGTCTTCTCGGTAGAGCCGACGCCGGCCGACAACCCGCTGCGGGCGGCGCCGAACGTCGTGCTGACGCCGCACCTCGGGGCGTCCACCGTCGAGGCCCAGGAGAGCGTCGCCCTGGAGGCGGCGCAGTTGATCGCCGACTTCCTGCTCAAGGGCGTCGTCGCCAACGCGGTCAACATGGCCGCGGTGGACCGCGCCGAGCTGGAAGGGCTGCGACAATACGTTGACCTCGCGCGCCGGCTCGGGCTGTTGCAAGCGCAACTGGCGCAAGGTCCGGTGAAGCGCGCCGTACTCACTTACAGAGGGGAGCTGGCCGGGCAGAAGACGAAGCTCTTGACAGCGGCGTTCACCGCGGGGCTGCTGGAGTATCGGCTAGCCGCGGGGGGCGTGAACCTGGTCAACGCCGAGGTGACGGCCCGGGAGCGCGGCATCGAGATCACCGAGTCGGCCAACCCGAAGAAGGGGGACTTCGCCGCGGTGATGCACACCGAGGTGGAGACCGACGCCGGCACCCAGGCCGCGGCCGGCACCCTCTTCGGCGACCAGTACCTGCGCCTGGTCCAGCTGGGGCCGTACCGACTGGAAAGTTATCTCGACGGGACACTACTCGTGTTTACACATACGGACGTACCGGGGTTAATTGGTTTTGTCGGGACAATTTTCGGTCGCCACGATGTCAACATCGCAGCCATGAATGTCGGGCGGACTGGTCACGCCGCGGGCGGTTCGGCGATCGGCGTCTTGAACCTGGACAGCGTACCGTCCGAGGAAGCGGTGGCCGAGGTCCGTTCGCACCCGAAGATGGGGCCGGTCCGGGTGGTGCAACTGCCACTGGCCGGGCAAACTCCACCGTGGCTGGGATGATCGGACATTAAAATCTTGGCGAGGCGAGATTTCGGTAGCCCCTGACAGTAGAATTGATAGATTAACTCCATTCGCCCGACCCGTCATCGCCCGGACGGTCGTGAGCATGCCGTTGTCGCTGCCGTTGCTGGCGTTCGCACTGGCCGTCCCCCGAGCCAGCCCGGAGACGCTGCCGCCGCCCCGACCCGTCACCCACACCGCCGCGGACGTTCGCCGACTGGCCCGGGACGCCCGCGGATCGCATCCTGTTCGACTGATCGGTGTCGTCACCTACGCCGACCCGGGCGAGCCGGTCTTCTACGTCCAGGATGACACCGCCGGCGTGATGGTCCGCCGCGCGCCCGGCCTCGCCGCGCCTCGGCCCGGGGACCTGGTGGCCGTGGACGGGACGGTCAGGCCGGGTTCGTTCCCCCCGGAGCTGACGGCCCGGACGGTGACTCGGCTCGGGGCCGGTTCGCTGCCCGACCTGGTGCACTACGACCTGAGCCGCGGCCACTCGCGCTGGCTGGACGGGCAGTACGTCGAGGTGTGGGCGGTCGTGCAAACGGTCCACTCGCCAACGGCCGCCGGGGCGCCGCTGGGCCTGCGGGTGTCCACCGCGGCGGGGACCGGGCTGGTGGTCGTCCCTGGCGGCGACGCGGCCGCGGCATGGGAGCTGCGCGGGGCAACGGTCCACGTCCGCGGGGTGCTGCGGGCCGGGTTCGGCGAGGGCGGGACGGTCGCGTTACACCCGACGATCCTGTGCACCGCACTTCCGCGCCAAGTCGGCAGTGGCCCGGCCGAACCGGTCGCCGTCGCCCGGCTGGCCGACCTTCGCCGGTTCGTCCCGGACCGGCCGGTCGCCCCGCGTCTCGTGCGGGTCGCGGGGGTGGTGACCGCGGCCCCCGCGGCGGACACGCTGCTCGTCCAGGACGACACCGCCGGGGCGGTCGTCCGGCTGACCGCGCCGGCGTCGTCGCCGCCGCCCGGCACCCGGGTCGAGCTGGTCGGCCTGCTGGACGTGCGCGGCCCGCGGCTGGTGCTGGACCGGGCGACCGTGACCCGGACCAGTCCAGGCAGCGAGCCGGAGCCGAAGTCGGTGCCGGCCGAGGACCTGGCCGGCGGGTCGTGGGACGGCCGGCTGGTCCGGCTGGACGCCCGGGTCGAGGAGGTCCGCGAGCAGGACGGGCGGACGGTCCTGGCGGTCCTGGCCGGGACGGTGCCGTTCGACGTGGTGGTGCCGGGCACCGGGCCGACCGAGCGGTTCCCGCATCAGGCGATCGTCCGGCTGACCGGGGTGGCGACCGGGCTGTCTCTGGACGGGCCGGCCGGCGGGTTCGTCCTGGTCGCCCGGTCGGCCGACGACGTGGAGGTCCTGCGGGCGCCGCAGCCCCCCCCCTTCTGGACGCACCGGCGGGCGGCCCTGGCCGCCGCCGCCCTGGCCGGGCTGTGCATCCTGGGCACCGTCTGGGTCGGCACCCTGCGGCACCGGGTCCGCAGTCAGACCGAGCAGATGCGCCGGCAGCTCGAACACGAGTCGGTGCTGGACGCCCGCTACCGCGACCTGTTCGAGGGGGCCGGCGACGCCGTCTGGGTCACCGACCGGGACGGCAGCATCGTCGCGCTGAACCGGGCCGGGGAGGCGCTACTCGGGTTGACCCGGGACGAGGCGATGGGCCGGCGGATCGCCGAGTTCATCCCGCCCGACGAGGCCGGGCTGGCCCGGGCCAGCCAGGTGACGCGGCTCGGCGTCCCATACGAGCTGACCGTCGTTTCGCTCACCGGCACGACGGCGGTCGTCGAGGTCAGCTCGCAGGTGCTGCCCGATGGCGGGGTGCAGACCATCGCCCGCAATGTCACCGAGCGCAAGCGGCACCAGGACCGCGCCCAGCGGGTGCAGAAGCTGGAGGCGATCGGCCGGCTGGCCGGCGGCATCGCCCACGACTTCAACAACCTGCTCACCGTCATCAACGGGTCGGCCGAGTTGCTGCGCGACCGGCTGCCGGAGGGCGAGCCGACCCGGGCGCTGGCCGACGAGGTCCTCGACGCCGGCAACCGCGCCGCCAACCTGACCCGGCAGCTCTTGGCGTTCAGCCGCCAGCGGTTCGTCGCGCCGGCGCCTTTGGACCTCAACGAGACGGTGGCCGGGACCGCGGGCCTGCTGCGGCGGCTGATCGGGGAGGATGTGACACTCGTCACCGAGCTGTCCCCGGACGCCCCGTGGGTGCTGGCCGAGGCCGGACTGATCGAGCAAGTGCTGATGAATCTGGCGATCAACGCCCGGGACGCGATGCCCAAGGGGGGCACCCTGACCGTGCGCACGGCAGCGGCGCCCGGCGGGCTGGCGCGGCTGACGGTGGTGGACACCGGGGTGGGGATGGACGAGGCGACGCAGGCGCGGGTGTTCGAGCCGTTCTACACGACCAAGCCGGTCGGCCAGGGGACCGGGCTGGGGCTGGCGACGGTCTACGGCGTGGTGCAGACGCTTGGCGGGGTGATCCGGTTCACCTCCGAGCGCGGGCGGGGGACGGTCTTCGAGGTGGACCTGCCGGCGTTAGACAGGGGTCAGGAGTCGGAGGTCGGAGGTCAGAGGTCAGAAGTCGGAGGTCAGAGGTCAGAAGTCGGAGGTCAGAGGACAGAGGTTAGAGGTCAGAACGACGGTCA
Organism: Fimbriiglobus sp.; assembly: GCA_035699305.1. Taxonomy (GTDB): domain Bacteria; phylum Planctomycetota; class Planctomycetia; order Gemmatales; family Gemmataceae; genus DASSAT01. The sequence continues at coordinate 7,463 of DASSAT010000111.1, forward strand.
GCCCTTATCTGACCTCCGACCTCCGACTTCTGACCTCTGTCCTCCGACCTCCGACTCCCCCCCCGGCCCGGACCTGGCCGCGCCGACGCCGATCCCGAACACCCTCGGGGCGTGGGGCCGGCCGTACACGGTGCTGCTGGTGGAGGACGACGAGTCGGTGCGGGGGCTGACCCGGAGCATCCTGGAGGACCAGGGGCTGACGGTGCTGACGGCCGAGGACGGCCCGGCGGCGCTGGCGCTGTG
>DASSAT010000112.1:0-2909 GCA_035699305.1 Fimbriiglobus sp.
CGCCGAATGCCTCCGACCCGAATAGCAAGAGCGGCCGGGACGGCCGCGGTCCCAGGGAAGAACCGTAGCCGGCATAGGATAACCCCTGGTCCGCAGACCCGAGGTCCCGCGCGATGTCCCGATTGAGCCTCCTGCGCCAGGGCAGCCCGCTGTCCGACCCGGCCCGGCAGGTCGAGGTGTTGGAGCGGGCCGGGCAGCGCCCGTTTGGGGACGCGCTGGCCGACTCCGGCCTCTGGCCGCTGCGCGCGACCGGCATCCAGGTGTTGCAGGTCAACGTCGGCAAGCTGTGCAACCAGACCTGCCGGCACTGCCACGTCGATGCCGGCCCGGACCGCACCGAGGTCATGACCCGCGAGACGATGCGGCTCTGCCTCGACGTGCTGACGAGCGCCGACATCCCCACCCTCGACGTGACCGGCGGCGCCCCGGAGTTGAACCCGAACTTCCGCTGGCTGGTCGAAGAGGCCCGCGGCCTCGGCCGGCACGTCATCGACCGCTGCAACCTGACGATCCTCCTCGCTCCGCGGTGCGAGGACTTGCCCGAGTTCCTCGCCCGGCACCGGGTCGAGGTGGTCGCGTCCTTGCCGTGCTACCTGCCAACAAACACCGATCGCCAGCGCGGCGACGGCGTGTTCGACAAGTCCATTGAAGCGCTGCGACGGCTCAACGCGCTCGGCTACGGTTCCCCTGACGGGCCGCCGCTCACGCTGGTCTACAACCCGGTCGGCCCGTCGCTGCCCCCGCCACAGCCGCGGTTGGAGGAGGCGTACCGCCGCGAACTGGCGACGCGGTATGGGGTCGCCTTTACCCGGCTGTTTACGATTACCAACATGCCGATCAGCCGGTTCCTCGACGACCTGTTGCAGTTGGGACGCTTCGACGAATACATGCGGAAGCTAACCGACGCCTACAACCCGGCGGCCGTGGCTGGGGTCATGTGCCGAACCACGCTGTCGGTGAACTGGGACGGCCGGCTGTCGGACTGCGACTTCAACCAGATGCTCGACCTCGGCCTGACCGCCGGGCTGCCGGGCCACATCCGCGACTTCGATCTGGGAACGCTGGCGACCCGGCGGATCGTCACCGGCCAGCACTGCTACGGCTGCACCGCCGGGTCCGGGTCCGGCTGCCAGGGGGCGATCGTGTCGTGAGGTCTTTCGTAGGGCGGGTCAAGCCCGGCTCTGCGGGCGCCGACCCACCGCCGGTCTCGATCCGAGCCGCGACCGTCAGGGAGCGGTGGGCGCAGACCGCTCCCTGACGGTCGCGGCTCGGATGGGTCGCAATGGTGGGTCGGCGCTCGAAGACTCGCTTGACCCACCCTTCACAGGGGACTGGTCGTGACCGCAACGGTCCTCGTGTTCCTGAAGTACCCCGAGCCTGGGAAGGTCAAGACCCGGCTCGCCGCGGCCATCGGGCCGGACCGGGCCGCGGCACTCTACCGCGAGTGGATCGGGGTCGTGCTCCGGGAACTGCAACCGGTCCGGGAGCGAGCGACGCTCGTCGGCTACCACGACGGCGGGTCGGCGGACCGGTTCGCCGAGTGGTCGGCGCTCGTCGATGACTGGTGGCAACAGCCGGCGGGCGACCTGGGGACGCGGCTGTCGGTCGGGTTCGCCACGGCGCACGCGCGCGGCGGGCCGGTCCTCGCCGTCGGCACCGACTGCCCAGAGATCGACGCCCGCCTGATCGACCGGGCGTTCGACCTGCTCCAGACGCGCGACGCGGTGTTCGGCCCGGCGGCCGACGGCGGCTACTACCTCGTCGGCACCGCCCGGCACCGGCCTGACTTCTTTGAAGCGGTTCGCTGGTCGTCGCCGCACACCCTTGCCGACCACCTGGCGCGTTGCCGGGACAGCGGGTGGTCCGTCGGGCTGTTGCCCGAGTTGGCCGACATCGACACCGGCGACGACTGGCAAGCGTACCTCGCGCGCCGGGGGGCTTCCCGTGATCGCTGACCCGCTCCGGCTGGCGGTCGTGGTGCCGACCCTCGACGAGGACCGGCACCTGCCGGCCACCCTGGCGTCCCTCGCGGCGCAGACCACGCCGGCCGATCGCGTGCTCGTTGCCGACGGCGGCTCGGCCGACCGAACGGTGGAAACGGCTCGCAAGTTCGGGGCGAACGTGCTGATCGTGCCCGGCCGGGGTCGGGGCGGACAGGTGGCGGCCGCGGTCGCCCAACTCGACGAACCGGTGGTACTCGTCGCCCACGCCGACATGGTGTTCCCGCGGACGGCCCTGGCGGCGGTCCACCACCACCTCGCCGAGAACCCGGACTGCCCCGGCGGGTGCCTCGGCCACCGGTTCGACTCGCCGCGGTGGGTGTACCGGGTAATGGAGTGGTTCGACCGCCGGCGGGCGGCGCGCGGCCACTCCTACGGCGACCAGGCTCAGTTCTTTCAGCGCGACGTGCTCGGCCGGTCGGGCGGCTTCCCGGACCTGCCGATGATGGAAGACGTGGAACTGTCGCGCCGGATGCGACAACTCGGCCGGCCGGCGTATCTGCACCAGCCCGTGACCGTCTCGCCACGTCGGTTCGAGCGCCGCGGGCTGGTCCGGGTGTTGTGGGCGAACTGGCGGTCCCGGCGGGCGTACCGCACCGGCGGGTCGGCCGCCTGCCGGGCCATCCACGAGCGCTACTACCGTTGAGCCATGGCCGGCGGGCAATCTTTCACTTCAACGTTCCGGCCTAGTTCGGCCGCAGAGAATCTTGTAGAGGGGGATGAGAGCCTGTCGTCGGGGTAGAACGGAGGTTGTAACGACATCCTTTCCCCCCCGGAGCGACAGGCCATGACTACCGTACCGGTTTTCGTCGGACTCGACTACCACAGCAACGCCATCCAGGTGTGCGTCCTCAGTGCCACCGGTCAGGTCCTCGGCAACAAGCCGCTGCCCAACACCGCCGCCGCGGT
>DASSAT010000113.1:0-4115 GCA_035699305.1 Fimbriiglobus sp.
CCTGGGACCGCGGCCGTCCCGGCCGCTCTTGCTGGGCATGTCAGGGGCCTGGGACGACGCTCCATCACCCTGACCCGCGGAGGAAGAGCGGCCGGGACGGCCGCGGTCCCAGGGCAACCCCCTATCTCCCCTCCCGCTCGAACCGCCGCACCGCGGCCCGCCACAGCAGCCCCGCCCCGACCGCGTAGCCCAGCCCGGCTAGCACTGCGGCCGACTGGAACGGCCACTCAACCGCATCTTCCACAAACTCCCGCCACGAGAACAGCCCGCCCCACAGCCCCACCGGCAAGCTGAACGCTAGCACCGCATCGGTCTTGTCTCCCACCGCGGCGAAGAGCGGTGCCGCCACCAGCGGCCCGATCCAGAGCGCCAGCACCCAGACGAGGAAGTAGACCGTCGCCCGGGTGGCGGTGCGGCACCCGACCGACAGCCACAGCCCCAGCGTGTTCGTGAACGCCAGCCAGCCGACCACCTGCACCGCCGTTGCCGCGAACCCGAGCGGGTGGACGCCCCCCAGCAGCAGCGCGACCACCCCCACGACCGCCGTCGCCCACAAGGCCCACTTCGCCCACAAGAGCGGGGCCACCCACTTCGCCCGCAGCAGCTCCGCCCGGCCCACCGGCAGGCTGAACAGCCCGTCCAGCGTCCGCTTCTGCCGCTCGCGCGCGACCGACCCCGACGCCCGGACGCCGAGCGCCAGCCCGAGCAGCATCGTCGCCCCGGTCACGGCCAGCCGCGTCACCGGGTTGAGCGCGCCGCCGATCCACCGGCCGCGGTTCACCTCTTGCAGGGCGGTGAAGAAGAGGACCATCCCGAGGATGAAGCCGACGATCGACAGCGCCGAGATGCCGCACCCGGACAGCGCCCCGCCCTCGGCCGCCGACAGCCGGCCGGAGAAGTACCGTTCCTTCCAGACCAGCGGGTCCGCGTCGCCGAGTCGCGGCACCAGGAACGCCCGCCGCACCCGCGGCACGGGCGGGATGTAGTCCTCCTCCGGTTCCAGCGTCCGGGCGACGCGGGGCCGACGGCGCACCGGGGTCAACGGCTTCCGCGGCAGCGCCGAACGGACCCGGGCCACCGCCAGCGCCGTGAACAACACCGCGGCCATCCCATGTAGCAGGGTGAACACGCCGACGTTCACCCAGAACAGTGGTTCCGACGGGATCGCCTGCGGGTGGATCAGCATCCACCCCAGCGCCGACGGCGGCGAGGTGGCCGCCACCCCGGGCACGCAGCCACAGCACGACCCGAACGCGGTCAGCCCGACCGTCACCGCGTACACCCAAACCAGCGCGTCCCGCAGCGTATCGCGGACGACCCCCATCCACAGGCTGAACGCCCCGAGGCTCACGGCCGTCACCGCGGTGATGGTGTACCCGGCCAGGACGACCCACACGTCCACCCCGCCGAACAGGCTCGTCAGCGCCAGCACCGGCACCCCGGCCAGGAGCACCCCGCCGACGAACGCCAGCCGGGCGGCGAACTTCCCCAGCACGATCTCGCGGTTGGTCAGCAGCGACGACCGCAGGTAGTCGAGCGTGCCGTGCTCCTTCTCCTCGGTGATCGCCCCGCCGACCACCGCGGGGGTGATGAGGATGACCGCCAACAGCTGCGCGATCAGGAAGGCGTTGAGGAAGGCGCCAGCGAACCGCGCCGACTGGTCGAGCCGGGCACCGCCGGTCAGCCCGGCCAACTCCTGGCCGCGGAACTCGCGCAGGTAGGTGACGAACAGCCCGACCAGCAGCAGCCCGACCAAAAGCGCCCGCAGCCGCGGCTGCTGCCCCCGGCGGGCGAGCGCGACCAACTCGTACCAGAACAGCGGCCCGACGGCCCGCACGCCGCGCCGGCGCAGCCCCAGCGCGCCGACGAACAGCGCGACCGCCATCGCCGCCCCGGCCCCGACCGCGATCCATTCCCACCGCGTCATCCGCCGCTCCACTCCCGCTCGAACCGCCGGACCGCCGCCCGCCACGCCGCCCAGCCGATCCCAGCGTACAGCAACACCCCGACCGACACTCCAACGACGCCCTGCATCCACTCCAACGACGAGAACAAGTCCGCGTTGAGGACCAGCGCCGTGGCGGCCGGCGGGGTGCCGATCGCCGCTGCCGGGAGCGCCTCCAGCCAGGACGCCAGGGTGGCTACCAGGAACGCCAGCCCGTACCAGGCCGCGATGCTGTCCAAGATCATGTTCCGCCCCGCCCGCCCCGGGTTCGCCGCCCGGACCGAGAAGTACAGACCGATCGCCGCCCCGGACCCACAATAAACCGGCAACGTGACCGTCAGCCCAACCAGGCTCAGCGGGTGGAGCAGCCCGGTCAGGACCGCGGCCGCCGCCACCGTCGCCAGGATCAGGACCCGCGGCAGTTCGGACATTACACACCCGAGCCACTTCTCGTACAGGACGTCCCGCGCGGTCAGCGCGGTCAGCCGGAGGTCGTCCAGGGTGCCGGCGGCCCGCTCCCGGGCGACCGACCGGGCGGCGCGGAACACTGGGGGGATCATGATCCCCAAGGTGACGACCCACAGGACCCAGGGGACGATCTCTCGCAAGAACTGCGCGTCCTTCCACGCCGAGAACGTCAGCCGAAGCCCGACGAAGATAGCCAGACTCTCCAGCCCGAAGACCGCGTATCGCCGGGGCGTCAGGGCCGTGACCGCCTTCAACTGCGCCCGGCTGAGCGACCCGTACCGCTGCCACCAGTAGACCGGCATGTCCCCGACCGGCGGCCGCTCGACGGTCGGCCGCGCCCGCCACTTCCGCACGACTGTCGCGGCGTTCGCCCGCGCCTCCCAGGGCACGGCCCGCCGCAGCCGGGCGACGGCGGTTAGCCCGAACAGGGCGAACACCCCGACCTGGAACGCCGCGAACCGCCGCACCGCCCGTGCGACCTCGGCCTCGAATCCGTCCGGCCCGACCCGCGCCCGGTACGACGCAAGCCCGAGCGCGGCGAACGGGTTGCCGGCGACTGCCGCCCCGAACACGTCCCCGACCTCGACCGGTGATATGACCCCGACGGACGAGGGGAAGTGCCAGAGCCGCGGAACCTGAAAGACCAGGCAGAGGGCGCCTGACCCGAGCAGGTACACGACCGCCAGCCCAACCGTCCGGGTAATCGCGGCCCGGGCGGTGCGGGCGAACACCGAGTAGAAGAGCGCCACCCCGGACAGCCCGAGGACGACCGCCAGGATCGCCACCGCCGCCCACGCCATCAACACCGGCGACACCCCGCCCAGCAGCGGCGTCAGCGCCAGCACCGGCAGCGCCGCCAGGACCGGGTCGAGGATCAACGGCAGCCGGCCGACCGCCTTGCCGAGCAGGATCTCCCGCGCCCGCAGGTTGGTGACCAGCAGGTCGTCCCACCGCCGGGCCTCCCGCTCCTCGGCGACGACCGAGGTCATGAGCTGCACGGTCAGGACGCAGACGTAGCCGAACAGGACGACCAGGAACCAGTTGGTCACCTGGGTGTTGATGTAGGCGAGGCGTGAGATCGGGAGCAGGCGACCGCCGAAGAACTGGGACTCGGAGGCATACGTCCAGACGTTGCCAACCAGGATCGCCCCGGCGGCCAGCGCGTAGATCGCCCGCCACAGCCACGGCCGGCGGGTGCGGGCGGCGCGGACCAACTCCGCGCGGGCGAACGGCCCGAGCAGGAGCAGCCCATCCCGGCGGGAGACGCAGGCGAACAGCAGCAGGACGACGCCGACGGCCGCGAGGAGTAGCCCGACCCCGCCGCCGGCGCAGCCGCCGACAACGGCGAGCAGCGCGCCGGCCGGGGCGAGCTTGGGGGCGAAGCGCTCGGGGTCGAAGCCGGGGGCGGACATGCGGGGCATTATGCCGGGGGAGCGGTTCGCAGGCACTCCCTGTCTCGACTTCTCCTGGGAGCACGGCCGAGACGGCCACGCTCCTGGCTTTGTAGATGGGGATGAGAGCCTGTCGTCGGGGTAGAACGGAGGTTGGACCGACTTCCTTTCCCCCCGGAGCGACAGGCCATGACTACCGTACCGGTTTTCGTCGGACTCGACTACCACAGCAACGCCATCCAGGTGTGCGTCCTCAGTGCCACCGGTCAGGTCCTCGGCAACAAGCCGCTGCCCAACACCGCCGCCGCGGT
>DASSAT010000114.1:0-2961 GCA_035699305.1 Fimbriiglobus sp.
GTCCGCTCGCTCCGCGAGCGGGCACCCGCTCGCGGAGCGAGCGGACTACATTTGCCGCCCACGGAGGGGCGCGTGAAGCGGATCGCCTACCTGACGCCGCTGTACTTCGCGGATGAGTCCGTCGTCGGTGGCGGCGAGCGCTACCCGGTCAACCTCGCGGTCGGGGTGGTCGCGGCCGGCCACAGCGAGTTCACTGTCGAGGTCGTTTCCTACGGCCCGCGCGGCTTCACCCGCGAACTGCAACCCGGCGTCACCCTGCGCGTCTTGCCGCTCGCCCACCCGCCGCGGGACCCGATGGACTCCGTCTCCTGGGGGATGCCGGAGGTAGTCGCCGACGCGGACCTGATCCACATTCATCAGGCGTACACGCGCCAGGCCGAAGTCGCAATCATCCTAGCGAAGGTGTACGGCAAGCCGATCTGTGTCACCGACCACGGCGGGGCGTCGTCGCGGATCGGCGTCGAGTTCGGCAGCCTCGACGTCGCGGACCGGGTCGTCTGTCAGTCCGAGTTCGCCGCCCGGGCGCTGCGGACCACCGCGCCCATCGTTCTCGTCAAGGGCGGGGTGGACGCCGACCACTTTCGACCACCCGAGACGCCGCCGAACCGTGATCGGGTGCTGTTCGTCGGCCGATTGTTGCCGCACAAGGGGATCGACCAACTCATCGCGGCGCTGCCGTCGGACTTGCCGCTGACCGTCTGCGGCCGGGCGTACCATACCGATTACTTTGACGTGCTCCGGCGCCTCGCCGAGGGGAAGCGCGTCGAGTTCCGCACCGACGCGGCCGACGACGAGGTCCGCGACCTGTACCGCCGGGCGTGGGCCACCGTGTTGCCGTCGGTGTACCGCGACTACTACAGCCACTCGCACGTGCAGCCGGAGCTGATGGGGTTTGCGCTGTTGGAGTCGATGGCGTGCGGCACCCCGGCGGTCTGCTCGCGGGTCGGCGGGATGCCGGAGTTCGTCCGCCACGGCCGGACCGGGTTCGTCTTCGATGACCTGTCGGAACTGGCCGGCTACCTGCGGGCGCTGGCGACGGACCCGGGGCTGGCCGACCGGATAGGCCGGGAGGCGCGGCGCGTCGTGGAGCGGGAGTTCGACCGACGGATATGCGGAGAGAAGCTCGTCACCCTGTACCGGGAATTACTCGCGGGCGGCCGGGCCGTCGGCCGGAGGGCGGCATGAGGGTGCTGGTCGTCAGCAACCTTTACCCGCCGGACTTCCTCGGCGGGTACGAGCTGGCCTGCGGGCAGGCGGCGGAGGGCTTGCGCACCCGCGGGCACGAGGTGCTGGTCCTGACCGCCAACCCACGGCAGCCGGTCCCGGACGAACCGGGGGTGTTGCGCCGACTGCGGATGGTGGACGTTTACGACGCCTATTACAACCAGTGCTCCCACCCGGTCCACGTCGGGTCGCGCGAGTTCGAGGGCTATGCCGTCCAGGCGGCCAACGTCCGGGTGGTGGCCCAGACGATCGAGGAGTTCGACCCGGACGTGGCGTACGTCCACAACGTCGTCGCGCTGGGCGGGCTGGGGGTGCTGGCCGCGGTCCAGCAGATGAACGTCCCGTGGGTGATGCACCTGGGCGACTGCGTGCCGAAGATCCTCTGCGGGCTGGGCCGGGCCGTCCGGCCGGAGATGGGGGCGGCGTTCGTCCGCGCGGTTCGCGGCCGGTTCCTGTGCGTGAGCCAGACCCTCCTCGACGAGATCGCCGACGCCGGCATCGACCTGTCTGGTAAGGCGCGGCTGCTGCCGTACTGGGTGGCGACGGCCGGCAGCCCGGACCGCCGGCGGTTCTTCCGCCCGAGGGAAATGCTGCGGGTCGTTACCAGCGGCGCCCTCGGCGAACACAAGGGGACGGACCTGCTCATCCGGGCCGTGGCGCTGTTGCGCGACCGGGGGTGTGCGAACGTCACGGTGGACTGCTACGGTCCGGGGCCGGAGGCCGACTTCCGCGGGCTGGCGCTGCGGCTCGGGGTGGCGGACCGCGTCAAGCTCTGCGGCATCCGGCCGCAGACGGAGTTGCACGCCAAGTACCCCGGGTACGACCTGTTCGCCTTCCCGACGTTGTCGCGGGAGCCGTTCGGCATCGCCCCAATGGAGGCGGCCGCCCACGGGTGCGTGCCGCTGGTGTCCGACCGGTGCGGGTACGGCGAGTGGTTCGCCCACGGCGTCCACTGCCTGAAGGCGGAGCGGTCGGCGGAGGGCTTCGCCGATGCGATCCGCGCCGTGCTGAGCGGTCAGGTGAACCTACCGGCGCTGGCCCGCCGGTCGATGGCCGTGACGCTCCGCGACTTCCATCTGCGGGCGGTGCTACCGGCGATCGAGGAAGAGTTGCAGCGGGCGGCGCGGTCGCGGACCGACCGCCGCCGGCCGTCGGCGGACGAGGTGTACCGGCTGGGCATCCTGGCCGAGAAGGCGTTCCCGTTGCTGATTCAGGAGGCGGCCGAGCAGCCGTCGGCCGTGCACGCGGAGCCGATCGCGCCCGCCCGTGAAACCGTGGAGGTTCCCGTGGACGTCAACTTCTTCGACCACACGTCGCGCGGCCTGGCGCGAGCGCCGCTGACCATCACCCAGCGGGCGCTGCGGCGGGTGCTGCGGCCGATGTTCCATCGGCTGCGCGACCTGCTACACTGGCTGCACCACCAGGACCTGGAGCAGCGGCGGGCGATCGCCGAGTTGTCCGCCCGGCTGGCCGAGGCCGAGGCGGCACTGGCGAGGCGCGAGGCCCAGCGGCAGGCGTTCGAGGCCGACCACCAGGCCGTCACCCGTCGGCTCGCGCAGCTGGAAGACCTGATCCTCCAGACACTCGCCGGGCGGGACGAGCCGCCGGCCACGTTACCGATGCGCAAGGCGGCGTGAAAGCTAATGGTTTCCTACACGCCGTCTTGTAGGGTCAGTAGTTCCGAATAGGCCGTTACTGTGTGTCTGCTCGTAACCGGTTATTGTTTCAGAGGTTCGG
>DASSAT010000115.1:0-3952 GCA_035699305.1 Fimbriiglobus sp.
GTGCGAGCCAAGACGGTGGGCCTCGAAGACTCGGCCCACCCTACAAGACCGAACATTTCGACAGAGCACCCAGCGGGGAGAGGGGAGGAAGAGTGTGTCGGGCCTCGAAGACTCGGCCCGACCTACGCAAGAGCCGGCTCGGGAAGTAGCTGTTTCTCGATCTTCGGCGGTAACGCGAACACCTGGGCCAACTCCGCGATCGGCTCGCCGAGCTGGGGGATCAGCTCCTCTCGAATGTTGCCGAGCCGCTTCTCCGCCGCCAGCATCAGCGTCGGCAGCCGCTCCGGCGGCAGGCCCATCAGCCGGCAGCAGGTCGCGTCCACCGCCACCAGGTCCGCGCCCATCACCAACGCACCGACGGGCTTCGCTGTCCCGTTAAGCGGGCCGTCCCCCTCCATGCCGACGATGCCGTCCACGATCGCCAGGTGCGGCGTGTGCGTCAGGGCAATATCGACGATGCTGTTCGGGATGCCACGCCAGTGCAGTTCGTTCTTCGGCCACCCGTAGCAGATGCCGGGGAGTGTGCCGAAGAGGTTCTTCAGCGACAGCGTCGCCCCGGCCCAGTGGTGCGTCTTGAGCTTCGGCAGGCTGACGAACACCTCGGCCGAGAGGACCGTCCGCGTCAGGTACAGGTACTCCAGCCCAGTACACCGGCCGAGGTTCGTCACTTTGACCGGCTCGTCGTGGTTGAGGTCCACGAACCGGACCCCGTGCGCCCGCAGCACGTCGCCCAGCCCGCTTTCGTTGACCAGGAACTGCACGTTCCGCCAGTGCCCCGGCCCCTCCGCGACGACGACCTCCGCCGCCCCCTCGCGCTTGAACAACTCGATTACCGCCGACACGAATCGCGGGTCGGTGTTAATCACCTTGTCGCGGTGGTACTCGACCAGGTTCGGCTTGAGCACCACCCGCTTGCCCGCCACCGGGACGACCGAGCGAAAGTGCTCGTACTGCTTCTGAAGAACGTCCGCCAGCGGGCCGTCGTAGTCGTCGGCCCGGGCGATGTGGACGGCCGAAGTCGCCGGCAGCGGCCGGAGCTTGCCGATGCCGTTGATGAAGAAGCCGCGGAACTTCGACTTGATCCGCTCCCCGATCGGCCGTCGCGGGACCGACCCGTTGGCCCCCGTCGTGTTGCGGTCGGCCCCGTCGGCCAACTGCGGCGGGTCGGTGAGGCGGAACGGGTGGCGGCGCCCCGCGTCCAGGGCCAGCGCGGCCAGCGCTAGCCGGAGTGGTCCGGCCCCGAGGCCCGTCTTGGCGTCGAGTTCGACGGCCGCCGACTCCCGGATTCGCTCGTCCAGTGCGGGGAGGGCCGTCCGGGTCGGATCGTCCTCGGCGTGGGCGGCCAACGCCAGCTTGATCCAGGCGAGGTGTTCGAGGTCGGTCGTCTGCTCCGCGTGGACCCGCAAGTAGCCCTTCGCCGCGTCGATCCGAGGCTCGTCGGCGACCCCCTGGAGGGCCAGCAGCATCAGCGCGGTCGGCCCCGGGATCGGCTCGGTCCGCTTGCCGAGGACGAACCGGTTGCCGTAGTTCACCCCGCCCGTATTGAACGCCCGGTCCAGGATCAGGCGCAGCCCCTCTTTCACCCGGGCGTGGCCCCCCTTCCCGACCGCCCGCAGCGCCAGGCAGGCCCAGGCGGTCGGCTCGACCCAGGAGAACGTCTCCTCCGCCCACGGCCAACCGGTCAGCTGGAGGTCGATGTCCTGCATGTCCGCGACCTCGGGGTCGGCCGGGATGACCCGCCCCCGGATCGACAGCAGCTTCTCGGCAGTCGCGTCGAGTTCGCCGGTCGGGTAGCCGAGCGCCGCCCGGGTGAACAGCACCAGCGCCGTCGGCCACGCCGCCTGGGGCCGGCCGCGGTCGAGCCGGTAGCTGCCGTCCGGCTGGGCGTGTGTGTTAATCGCCCGCTGCCCGGCCGCGACGTGGGCCGCGAACCGTTGCGGCTCGGCGGCCAAGGCCAGCGCCGCCAGGCAGGTCGGCTCCAGGTGGGCCGGCTGACTAGGCTGGTAGCCCCAGCCGCCGTCGGGCGACGCCAGCCCGGCCAGCCGGTCGAGGATCAGGGTGAGTTCGGACATGGGGCCGCTCGTGCGGGGTGAATGTGTGGCCGGAGTTTTCCGCCAAAGCCTAGAACACGTTCCCGCCAGTTGTCGATGGGCTGGTTCGGGGCGGTGGGTAGAATCATCCTCAAAGGAGGGCAACCGGTGCGGGTGGCACACTTTGACTGCTTTAGCGGGATCAGCGGCGACATGGTCCTCGGGGCGCTGATCGACGCCGGCGTATCGGCGGACGTGATCCGGGCTGCCCTGGACTCGCTCGGCCTGCCGATCACGCTGGAGGTCGAGCGGGTCAAGCGCAACGGGTTCGCGGCCACCAAGGTGAACGTCATCGCCCCGGACCAGGAGGATTACCGCTTCCTGCCGGACGTGGAGGCGATCATTGCCCGGGGTCAGCTGACGGCGACGCAACGGGAGCTGGCGCTGGCGATTTTCCGCAAGCTGGCGGTCGCGGAGGCGGCCGTCCACGGGATGCCGCTGGAGCGGGTCCACTTCCACGAGGTCGGGGCGCTCGACAGCATCGCCGACATCATCGGCTCGGCCGTGGGCCTGGACCTGCTCGGAGTGGAGCGGTTCACCAGCCGGCCGGTGCCGACCGGCCACGGCACAGTGAAGTGCGCCCACGGGCTGATGCCGGTGCCGACGCCTGCGACCGCGGAGTTGCTCAAGGGAGCACCTCTGGCCCCGTCGCCGGTCAAGGCGGAGCTGACCACGCCGACCGGTGCGGCGATCCTCGCGACGGTGGTCGCGGAGTACGTCGATACCCCCACGATGACCGTCGAGAGTGTCGGTCATGGTGCGGGAACGAAGGACTTCATCGAGCAGCCGAACCTTCTGCGGTTGTTCGTGGGCGAAGCCCACGGACGGCCGTCCGTGGGCTTGGAGACCGACACCGTCTACGTCCTCGAAACCAACCTGGACGACGTACCGTCCGAAGTGATTGGTTATTGCGTCGATGCACTCTTCATCGCCCGCGCTCTGGACGTGTACACTGTCCCGATCCAGATGAAGAAGAACCGCCCCGGGGTACTTCTGAGCGTGATCGCCGCCGAGGAAGCGGTCCCGGCGCTGGAGGCGATCCTCTTCCGCGAGACGGGCACGTTCGGCGTCCGCCGCTACCGGGCCGACCGCTCGAAGCTCCGCCGCGAGGCGGTGACGGTCGAGACCCCCTGGGGGCCGGTGCAGGCCAAGCGCGGCTGGCGCGCGGACGGGTTCGAGGTGGTGTCGCCGGAGTACGAGGACAGCGCCCGGGTGGCGCGGGCGAACGGCGTGCCGCTGCGGGTCGTTTTCGACGCCGTCCGGGCGGCTACGACCCGATCTCGTGGGGCGCCAGGAGCGTGAACGGATACCACGGCAGGTTCCGCAGCACCCAGTACAAGGCGAACACGACCAGGATCACCCAGGTATACCGCGCCGGGAAGATGCTCCGCCGCGGCTCGGTGCCCCACAGCCAGAACCACGCCGACCGCAGCAGCGCGAACGCCAGGTACGGCGACAGCACCATAAACAGCGGGTTGTACGCGAACGCCTGGGTGACGCGGCCGTTGAGCAGGCTGTGGGCGGCCCGGGTCAAGCCGCACCCGGGGCAGTGGATGCCGAACAACTGGTGCGAGATGCACTTCGGGTAGAAGCTCGCGTCAGTCGGCGGCACGGTCGCCAGGACGAGTGCCCCGCCAGCGAGGAGCAACGGCGCTCCGGCCGCCAGCGCGGCGCGGACCAGCACGCGCTGCCGGCGGGCCAGCGGCGGGACGCGCTCCGAACCTTTGCCCGTCGGTTGCATGTCCTCCATCATATCGGTCTCCCTGGGACCGCGGCCGTCCCGGCCGCTCTTGCTACACCGGTCTGCGGCCTGCCGGTTTCCCCAGAAGCTCTCTACTGGCATAACAATAGCGGCCGGGATG
>DASSAT010000116.1:0-7890 GCA_035699305.1 Fimbriiglobus sp.
GGTGGGCCTCGAAGACTCGACCCACCCTACAAGACTAAATCACCTTGGCTGCTTGAGGAACGCCAGCAGGTCCGCCATCTCCGCGGGCGTGACCCGCTTCTCGAACTCATCCGGCATCAGCGATAGCCCCGTGGATTTCAGCTCGTCGATCTGCGTTCGCAACACGCTCTCGATCGCCCCCTCGGCGCGGCGCAGCGTCACTGCGGTCGGCGACTCGCCGGCGATCACCCCGCTCGTGGACCGGCCGTCGGCCAGGTTCACCACGTAGTTCAGGTAGCGCGGGTCCACCTCGCGGTTGGGGTCGAGGATCGCCGTCAGCAACTCGGCCGGGGACTTGTCGCGGACTGTCGCCATCGCCGGGCCGACGATCTGGCCGACGTTCCCCGCCAAATGGCAACTCGCACACTCGCGGCGGAAAATCGCCAGCCCCTTCGCCGTGTCGCCGGGCTTCTCGACTGCCTTCTGATAGCGGGCGATGACCGCCTGCCGCGCGGCCGGGGTGGCGACGGCGAACAGCCTCACGGCACGGTCACGGACCGCCGGGTCGCGGTGGTTCTTGAGCACCGCCTGACGCGACGAGTCGATCTGCGACCGGCTCACGGTCCCGACGTCGATAGCGTCCAGCAGTGCCTTCGCCCACGCCGGCCGCGCCGAGAGCGTGGTAATCACCTCGCTGCGGAGTAGCGGGGTGTAGGTCTTCCAGCGGCTCAGCAGCAGCGGGGCCACGCCGGCGGCGGTGGCGGTCCGCATCACCCGGACGGCGACGAGCTGCAACGTCTGCGGCTTGCGCGGGTCGAGGACCGCCTCGAACGCCGGGCGGGCCGTGGCGAAGTCGGCGTGCGCCAGGAGTCGCAGCGCCCACTCCTGGTCGGGGGCCTTCGCGGCGTCGGCCACCAGTTCGTCGAAGAGCTTGCGCGGTCCGGCCGGCAGGTCCAGCGCGGAGAGCGTCTTGCCGGCGCGGAGCAGGCCGTCGCCGAAACTGATGAGCAAGTCCCGCCGCACCGGTTTCGGCAAATCCGCCGTCGAGAGCGCAGCGAGGACCGCTGACACCTCGGCGGGCTTGTTCCGCGCCCCGACCACGGCGGCGAGCTGCGCCAGGAACTCCCGCTCGTCGGCTGATGGCACCCGGTCGTGCAGGATGGCCGCGAACAACTGATGCGAGCGATCGGCCGCGGAGCTGAGGACGGCGATGCAGGTCAGCGGGTCGGCCACGTCCCGGACTGCGATATGCAGTAGGGAGGCCGTGCTGACGGGGTCGTGCAACTCCCCGAGCGCCAGCGCGGCGTGAAACCGAACCTGCGCGTCGGGGTCGTCGGCCAGCTTGCAAACCTGCCGCGCCAGCGCAGACTCGGCGAGGTGTCCCTCGGCCAGCCGCAGGCCGTGGACACGAAGCCCCGCAGCGTCGGACTGGAGTGCGGCGAGTATGTCTTCGGTCTTGAGTTCCCCCAGCCCTCGCAGCGTCCACAGGGCGTGCATCCGGGCCAGTGGCGACTTGCTCCCTCGCGTCAGCTTGCGGAGCGGTTCGACCGCGGACTTGTCCTGCCGCTGGTACAGCAGCCGCTGGGCCGTCTCGCGCCACCAGGCGTTGGGGTCCTCCAGCGTCGCCACCAGCTCCGCGGTCGTGGCCTTGCCGAGTCGCGGCGGCGGGGGTTGTTTGAAGCCGGGCGGGGTCAACCGCCAGATGCGGCCGCGGTCGTTGCCGCTGGTCATGTGCAACTGGTTCTTGATGTCCTCCGGGATCGACCACGGGTGTTCGACCACCTCGCGGTACATGTCCAGGACGTGCAGCGTGCCGTCCGGGGCGTTGACGAAGTTCACCGGCCGGAACCAGTTGTCGGTGGACGCGACGAACTCGGTCTGGTCATCGATCCGCTTCGCCTCGAACGTCGCCCCCTTCGGCGTCAGGCTGCGGCGGTGGACGAGGTTGCCGGCCACGTTGCCGACGAACATCTGGCCGCGGTACTCCGCCGGGTATGCCGCGCCGCGGTAGACGGTGATGCCGGTGCCGGACGTGAACACACCGGAGGAGACCATCTCGCTCTTCGGCAGCGTCTGCCGCTCGGCATTGTAACGCCGCGTCCGCAGCTCGCGCCACGGCTCGACCTGGCTGACCTGGAACATCGGCAGCACTTCGCTGGACCCCTCGGCGGCGCAGTCGTGGACCATCCGCGCAGCCGGCAGGTGCCGGTTGCGGGCCAGGGCGTCGGCCGGCAGGACGACGTGGCCGCAGACGAGACGGTTGGCGCAGACGAACCGGTTGTACCAGTCGTCGAAGTTGTTGCCGAACTGCGCGGTGCCGGCGATCGCCTCGAACCGGCCGCCGACCCCCCCCCTTAATCCCCCCCCTGGCAGGGGGGGGATTAAGGGGGGGTCGAATCGGAAGTCGCGGCCGCTGACCCGGACCGGCTTCGCGTCGGGCCGGTCCGCCGGGCGGATCGAGCCGCCGTTGCCGGCCGTGACGCCGTAAATGCGGTTATCGACGCCCCACTGGAGGCCGTTGACCAGCGCCTGCACGTTGTTGACGACGAACCCGGTGTAGACCCGCTTTCGCACGTCGGCCTTGCCGTCGCCGGTGGTGTCCTTGAGATACCAGATGTCCGGGGCCGCGGTGACGTAGACGCCGCCGTCCCAGCAGGCCACGCCGGTCGGCCACGGCAGATGTTCCGCGAAGACGGTCGCCGTCTCGTAGAAGCCGTCGCCGTTGCGATCCTCCAGAAGTCGCACCCGGCCCAGCGGCGGTTCGCCGGGCCGGTGCGGCTCCGGGTAGTCGCGCATCTCGACGACGTAGAGCTTGCCGTCCTCGTCGTAGGCGGCGGCGACCGGGTCCATCACCTGCGGCTCGTAGGCGACGGCTTGCAGAGTGAAGCCGTCGCGGACGCGGAAGGTCTTGGCGGCGTCGGCCGGTTCGGTCGGCGGGAGCCGGGGCAGGGGGTCGGCGGCGCCGACGCAGGCGACAAGTAAGCCCAGGAGGGCGAGTCGGAGCAGTCGGGTCACTACTTCCCCTTCCGGTTCAGGGCGTCGTTGGCGGCCTCGGCCAGGTGGTCGGCGAACTCCCGGTGGCTGTAGAGCGACCGGCCGACGCCCCAGTTCGTGTCGGTGTACGATAGGTCCAGGTCGGCGAAGAAGTAGTCCTCCTTCTGTCGCCGGCTGCGGACGACGATCTCGCCATGCGGGTCCACTATGTAACTGTCCCCGTACCCGACGCCGTCGGACCGGGTGATGCCGGTCTCCTTGCCGACCGTCACGCTGTTCGCCCGGACGAAGTGGACGCCGTTCTCCACGGCCCGCGCGGCGTGGTCGGCCCGGACCTTGGTGAAGTGCGCGAGCAGCCCGTCGGCGCGGATGAAGTTGTAGTGCGGCGACAGGATCACCTTGGCCCCCTTGAGCGCCAGGATGCGCGCCGGCTCGATGTACCCGCCATCGGCGCAGATGACGACGCCGAACTTCGTCCCGCCGCGGTCGAAGACGGGGAACTCGCGGCCCTGCTTGTAGAACGGCATGTACGCGGCACACTTGCTGTAGGTGCCCAGGACGTGCCCCTTGTGGACGACCGCCGCGGTGTTGTACAGGTCGCGGCCGCGCAACTCGTTGAACCCGACCACGAACGTCGGGTCAAGCCGGGCCGTCTTGTCGAGGAGTTGCATCATCTGCGGTGAATCGAGGGCGAACGCCCCCCGGCGGGCGGCCTCCTCGGTATCCGGGTAGCCGGTCAGGTAGCACTCGGGGAAGCACAGCAGTTCGATCCGGTCGCGGTGGGCCTTCTCCAGCCCGGCGACGACCTTCGCGAGGTTGCCGGCGAAGTCCCCGGCCGTGGAGTGCAACTGGCAGACGCCGACGCGCATGATGCGGCCCTCCGATGGATGGGGACAGGATACCCGGCCGGCGGCCGATGTGGTACTCTCGGGGGACACCAACGGGGGATGATTGCGATGATGAACCGCGGTCTTGCGATTCTGGTTGCGGTCGCCGCGCTCGGCTGCGCCTCGCGGCTAACCGCGGCGGACGCGCCGAACGTGGTGTTCATCGTCTCCGACGACCACGGGTGGACCGACTACGGGTTCATGGGACACGAACACATCAAGACCCCCAACCTCGACAGGCTCGCGGCGCAAAGCCTGACCTTCCGCCGCGGGTACGTGCCGACCTCGCTGTGCTGCCCGAGCCTCGCCAGCCTCATCACCGGCCGCTACCCGCACCAGCACAAGATCACCAGCAACGACCCGCCCATCCCGCCGGGAATGAAGCCGGGCCAGTTCCACAAGTCGCGGGCGTTCCTCGACGGCCGGGCAGTAATGACGAAGCACCTGGAAGCATTCCCGACGCTGCCGCGACTCCTGGCGAAGAAGGGGTACGTCAGCCTGCAAACGGGCAAGTGGTGGCAGGGCGACTACCGCCACGGCGGCTTCACCTCTGGTATGACCAAAGGCCAGCGCCACGGCGACCAGGGGCTGGACATCGGCCGCAAGACGATGCAGCCGATCTACGATTTCGTTGCCGACGCCCGCAAGGCCGGCCAGCCGTTCTTCGTCTGGTACGCCCCGATGATGCCGCACACGCCGCACAACCCGCCACAACGGCTCCTGGCGAAGTACAAGGACAAGGCGCCGTCGCCGTCCGTCGCCAAGTACTGGGCGATGGTCGAGTGGTTCGACGAGACGTGCGGCCAACTCCTCGACTTCCTGAACAGGGAAAAGTTGGCGGAGAACACCATCGTGATCTACCTCGCCGACAACGGCTGGATTCAGGACCCGGACGGGCCGCTGTCGGTGCGGTCGAAGCGGACGCCCTACGACGCCGGGCTGCGGACGCCGATCCTGGTCCGCTGGCCGGGGAAGGTCAAGCCGCGGGTCAGCGACGAGTTGGCGTTCTCGCTGGACATCGTGCCGACGGTGCTGGCCGCGGTCGGGCTGCCGGCCGAGAAGGGTTTGCCGGGGCTGAACCTGCTCGACGGCTCGGCGGTGACGGCCCGCAAGACGCTCACCGGCGAGTGCTTCACCCACAACGCGGTGGACCTGAACGACCCGGCCAAGAACATCCGCCACCGCTGGGTGATCGACGGCCGCTGGAAGCTGATCGTGCCGCACGTCCCCGCCGACAAGGACGGTCCCGGCGAGCCGGAGTTGTACGACCTCGCCGCCGACCCGCACGAGAAGACCAACCGCATCGCCGAGAAGCCGGACGTGGCGGCGGCGCTGCGCAAGAAGCTCGACGGCTGGTGGAACCCGAGCCGCTGACACTAGTGTAGTAGGCACACTCCGTGTGCCGTCTCGGACGAAGAACGGCACACGGAGTGTGCCTACTACACTGAAACCGGATACGATATCCGCACACCCGCCCCCCGTTGCCCCGCAACGTCTCCCGCCATGCGCTACCTGCTCCCCATCCTCGCGCTCGGCTTCGCCTCGCGGCTAACCGCGGCGGACGTGGACTTCGACCGCGACGTGCGGACGATCCTGTCGGACCACTGCTTCGCCTGCCACGGCCCTGACTCCAAGGCCCGCAAGGCGGACCTGCGGCTCGACGCGAAAGAGAGCGCGCTGCGGAAGGAGTCGCCGGTCGTCGTCCCCGGCAAGAGCGGCGACAGCGAGCTGATCCGCCGCGTCACGGCGGACGACGACAGCGAGCGGATGCCGCCACCGCGGTTCAAGAAGCCGCTCAGCCCGAAGCAGGTCGAGACGCTGCGGCGCTGGGTGGACCAGGGCGCGGTCTGGGGCAAGCACTGGGCGTTCGAGCCGCCGAAGCGAGGGCAAATCCCAAGCACCAATTTCCAAATCCCAATCAAGAACCCGATCGACGCCTTCGTGATCGCGCGCCTGGCAAGGGAAGGACTCAAGCCCGCCCCCGAGGCCGACAAGGCGACGCTCATCCGTCGGGTGTCGCTCGACCTGACCGGACTGCCGCCGACGCCAGCGGAAGTGGATGCGTTCCTCAAGGATCGGTCGCCGGACGCCTACGAGAAGGTGGTGGACCGGCTGCTCGCATCGCTGCGGTACGGCGAGCGGATGGCCTGGGAGTGGCTCGACGCCGCCCGGTACGCCGACTCCAACGGCTATCAGGGCGACCGCGAGCGGACCATGTGGCCGTGGCGCGACTGGGCGGTGAAAGCACTCAACGCCGACATGCCGTTCGACCGGTTCACCATCGAGCAGCTCGCCGGCGACCTGCTGCCGGACGCGACGACGGAGCAGAAGCTCGCCACCGGGTTCCTGCGCAACCACATGATTAACGGCGAGGGCGGCCGCATCCCGGAGGAGAACCGGGTCGAGTACGTCATGGACATGACCGAGACGGTCGGCACCGTCTGGCTCGGGCTGACGCTCACCTGCTGCCGGTGCCACGACCACAAGTACGACCCGGTCAAGCAGACGGAGTACTACGGCCTGTTCGCGTTCTTCAACCAGACGCCCGTGACCGGCGCCGGCGGCGACCCGCAGACGAAGCCCGTGGTCGAGTTCTCGACCCCCGAGGACGAGGCGAGGCTGAAGGCGGCCCGCCGGAAGGCAGCCGCCGCGGCGAAGGAACTGACCGAGCTGGAGCGGTTCATCTTCCCGCGCGACCCGGGCAAGCCGGCCAACGACTCGTCCAGGGCGAAGGACCTGCCCAAGGCGGTGCGGGACGCGCTGGCGAAGGCCGCGGGCCGCCGTTCGCGGGACCAACTGGCGAAACTGGCAAAGCACTTCGCCGTGACGGAGCGGACCTATTCGGAACGGCTCACGGCGCTCGCCGAGCTGTTCGACGCCCGCGACGAGGCGAACCGCCGCATTCCGCGGGTGATGGTCATGGAGGACCAGGCGAAGTTCCGCGACACGTTCGTGCTCACGAAGGGGCTGTACAACAAGCCGACTGTCAAGGTGCCGGCCGGGGTGCCGGTGGTGCTGCCGCCGCTGCCTGAGGGGGCGCCGCGCAACCGGCTGACGCTGGCGCGGTGGCTCGTCTCGCCGGACAACCCGCTGACGGCGCGGGTGGTGGTGAACCGGTACTGGCAGAAGTTCTTCGGCGTCGGGCTGGTCAAGACGGTCGAGGACTTCGGCGTCCAGGGCGAGCGGCCCGGCAACCCGGAGTTGTTGGATTGGTTGGCAGTCGAGTTCATGCACCCCAGCAAGCCCACCGATGGCAATCGGTGGGCTTCGCCCTGGAGTTTGAAGCACCTCGTTCGTTTGATCGTCACCAGCGCCACCTACCGACAATCTTCAAAAGTCTCGCCCGCCCTGGTCGAGCGCGACCCCGAGAACCGGCTGCTGGCGCGCGGCCCGCGGCTCCGCATGCCGTCGTGGATGATCCGCGACCAGGCGCTCTTCGCCAGCGGGCTGCTGGCCGAGAAGCTCGGCGGCACGCCGGTGTACCCGTACCAGCCGCCGGGCGTCTGGGAGGAGGCGACGTTCGGCAACAAGAAGTACCCGCCAGGTCATGGCGACGACCTTTACCGCCGCAGCGTATACACGTTCTGGCGGCGGATCGTCGGCCCGACGATGTTCTTCGATACCGCCAGCCGCCAGAGCTGCACCGTCAAGCAGACGCGCACCAACACCCCGCTGCACGTCCTGGCGACCTTGAACGACACCACCTACATCGAGGCCGCCCGGGCGCTGGCTCAGCGGGCGATGAAAGCCGAGACGGACGACGGCAAGCGGATCGCGCTGGCGTTCCGTCTGGTGCTGGCCCGAGGGCCGACCGCGGCGGAGGCGAAGGTGCTGCTCGCCGGTCTGGAGCGGCTGCGGCGGCAGTACAAAGCGGACCCGGCGTTGGCGAAGAAACTGCTCGCGGTCGGCGAGTCGAAGCGCGACGAGTCGCTCGACCTAATCGAGCACACGGCAATGACCGGGCTGTGCCTGACGATCCTGAACACGGACGAGGCACTGACGAAGGAGTGACGTGGCCGGGCCGCCACGG